>JBOGJB010000350.1:0-9114 GCA_050745085.1 Vicinamibacterales bacterium | reverse complement strand
ATGACGTAGTCGCCGACATCAAGGTGACTGGCGGTGGAGCGGCAGCAGGCGCGGGCGCGGGCGCTTCGGCGGGCGCCTCCGCGGCTGGCGGCCGGACTTACACGGTGAAGTCAGGCGATACACTGAGCGCGATCGCCAAGGCGCACCTCGGCAGCGCAGGCGCCTATATGAAGATTTTCGAGGCGAACCGCGATCAGTTGACCGATCCCGACAAGATCAATCCCGGCCAGGTGCTCAGGATCCCCTGACGCCTGCTTCTTCGACGTCGCGGGACGGGCGAGCGCGTGGCGCCCGCGCGCGGCTTGAAATTCGAGTCGCCGGTCAGCCGTGCCCTGTTGACCCGGCCCGACAACGTCCCCTCGCGCTGTCCGGCTTTGTCACGGGGACAACGGACGGGTCGGCGCCAACGTCCGGCCAGGGGTGCCCGACGGTGGCGCCGCCCGCTTCCCGGGTCTGTCTCCGGTTGGTATACTGGGGCGCGTCGCGTTCGAGGCGGCTGCACTCGGGTACAGTGCGACAGCCTGGCACTGCCTCACGGGCCGTGCACCATGCCACACATCAATTCCAAGCCGAACATTCTGCTCGTCGAGGACTACGACGATGCGCGGGAGATGTACCGGGACTACCTGGAGTTCGCCGGCTTTCAAGTCGATACGGCGCGTGATGGCCACGAGGCCCTGGACAAGGCGCGCGCGCTCATGCCGGACCTGATTCTGATGGACCTCTCGCTGCCGGGCCTGGATGGCTGGGAAGCCACCCGGGTGCTGAAGACCGATCCCGCCACGAGCCATCTGGTCATCGTGGCGCTGAGCGCCCACGCGCTCGCGGCGGAAGGCGAGCGCGCCCGCGTGGCCGGGTGCGACGGGTTCATCGCCAAGCCCTGTCTTCCACACGATCTGGTGGAGCAGATGGCCGGATATCTCAAAGTGCAGTCCGAACCCGGGCCGCGCACGCGCCGCCCGCGAACCCGCCGTTCCTGACGTAGGTCCGTGCTGCTCTTCGCCCTCGCATTTCCGCCCGAGCCACGCCGTTGCCCGCGGATTCTGATCGTGGAGGACCACGAGGATACGCGCGAGATGTATGCGCAGTTCCTGAGCACCTCCTTCGAGGTTCTGCAGGCTGCAGACGGCCGGGAGGCCCTCGCCGCGGCTCAGCAGCAGCGCCCCGACGCCATCGTTACCGACCTGTCGCTTCCGGGGGGCATGGACGGGTTCGAGCTCGTCAGACAGCTTCGGCGGCTGGCGATCACGAGCCGGATTCCCGTGCTGTGCCTGAGCGGCCACAGCGGCCGCATGCACGAGGAGCGGGCGCGTCGAGCCGGGTTCGACCGGATCGTTCAGAAACCCTGCCTGCCCGACGTACTGGCGGACACACTTCTTCACCTGCTGGCTGAAACCCGTAAGCCGGAGTGAATCGTGAACCAGCCGACGGTGTTCATAGTCGAAGACGACGTCGATACGCGCGAGATGATTGGCCGGTTCCTCGAGCTGGAGGGTTATGCCGTGGAGACCGCCGCCAACGGCCGGCAAGCCCTCGATCGCCTCGACGGAGGGACGCGGGCGTGCGTGATCCTGCTGGATCTCATGATGCCGGTCATGGACGGGTGGGAGTTCCGGCGCCTGCAGGCGCGCCACGCCGCGTTCAGCGACATCCCTGTGATTGTGTTCTCTGCCGCCGGCCGCGACCGCATGCAGCAGATCGAAGCGAACGACTATCTCTCGAAGCCGGTAGACCTCGACGAGCTGCTCGAGCGCATTTCCCGCTTCTGTCAGCCGTCGAAGCCGGACGCGTAAGCATCCCGCCCACCTGGCGACTCACCGGAGCAGCAATCAACGAATCCCCAATTCCCCAGACTCACTTTCGCGCTCGCGTCGCGCGGTAGTAGCGTGAGGGAAGCGGGTGGCCGACGTGGGGTTCGATGAACGCCGAGGCGGCAAGCAGCGCGTCGAGGTCGATGCCAGTCTCGATCTCCAGACCCGAGAGCATGTACACCAGATCTTCGGTGGCAAGATTGCCAGTCGCGCCGGGCGCGTACGGGCACCCGCCGAGACCGCCCGCCGACGCATCGAAGGTCGTAATACCGAGATCCAGCGCGGTCAGGACGTTGGCGAGCGCAGTCCCGCGCGTATCGTGGAAGTGGAGTGCGATCTGGTCCAGCCGAACGCGGCCCGCAACGGCCGCGACGACGCCCGGCACCTGGCCCGGGTGCGCGATCCCGATCGTATCGCTGAGCGACACTTCGAATGCGCCCATCTCGATCAGGGCCGATGCAATGTCGGCAACGCGCGACGGGTGGACCGGGCCTTCGAATGGGCATCCGAAGGCGGTGGAGAGATAGGCGCGCACGCGCAGGTTCAACTCCGCAGCACGCGCGCAGACCGCCCGGTACGTGTCGAGCGACGCATCGATGCTCTGGTTGATGTTGCGGCGGCTGAACGACTCCGATGACGCGGCGAAGATGGCGACCTCGCGCACATCTGCCGCCCGCGCCCGCTCGAGCCCGGCCAGGTTCGGCACCAGCGCGGTGTAGCGGATATCCGGTCGCCGTGTAATCCCTGCGAATACGTCCCCGGCATCCGCCATCTGCGGCACCCAGCGGGGGCTCACGAACGCGGACACTTCGATCACCGGCAGGCCTGCGGCGCTGAGCCTGTTGACGAGCTCGATCTTCCGTGGCGTACCGATCGGCGTCGCTTCGTTCTGCAGCCCGTCGCGCGGCCCGACTTCGACGACCGTCACCCTGGCCGGACGCGACATCGCCGTCATGTCGATTGACTCTCAGCCTCGTCGATCTCGATCAGCTCGGCGCCGGGCTGGACGAGATCACCTTCGCGGCAGTTGATCGCCCGCACCGTGCCGGCAGATCCGGACTTGACCGGCAGCTCCATTTTCATCGCTTCCAGGATGATCAGCGTGTCGCCGCGCGCGACGCGGTCGCCGGTCGAGACGTTGATGCGGCGCACCGTCGCAGGCATCGGGGCGGTCAGGGATCCATGATGGCGGCCCGCCCGCCGGCGGCCGGTACCTGGCCGCGGAATCTCGAGCTCGTAGCTCGTGCCGTCGAGAAAGGCCCAGCGCGTGTTGCCGGACGCAACCGCCCACACGAGCGTGGCGGGCGGCCCCTCGATCCGGAACTCGCCGTCTCCGACTGCCGACACCGAGAGATCCCGGTCGTCCACGCGGACCAGGCCGTCGCCGCCGATTGTGACCGTGTGCTCGCGACCGCGGTCTTTCAGTGTCACGGTGCGGCTCGACACCTCAGCGCCCCCAGCCGGTGAGCGTCGCCCAGGGATCGAGGGCGCCGGCCGGCGTCTCTCCACGCTCGGCGGCAGCGCTGGATCCAGGGGCCTGAGCGATCGCTGCAGCGGCAACCGCCTGTACTGGAGCAGATGCGTCAGCCGTCAACCGCGCAATGTGCTCGTCGATATACCCGGTGTGCGCGCGGCCAGCTCGAAAGGCCTCGTCCTCGAGCAGGCGCAACAGGAACGCCGTGTTCGTGCGGATACCAAGGATCGGAAACCGGCGCAGCCCTGCGGCCGCACGGTCGATGGCGGCCTCGCGAGTCTCCGCATGCGCGATGAGCTTGGCAATCAACGGATCGTAGTGCACCGGGATCGAGTCACCCTCACCGAATCCTGAGTCGACACGCAGACCCGGACCCGAGGCCTCTCTGTACAGAAGGAGCGGCCCAGCCTGCGGCAGGAAACCGTTGGCCGGATCCTCCGCATAGATGCGGCATTCGATCGCGTGGCCGCGTTGAAGCAGGTCGGACTGCTGCCAGGGCAGCTTCTCACCGGCGGCTGCCGCGAACTGCGCGCGCACCAGATCCAGGCCGGTGACCGCTTCGGTGACTGGATGCTCGACCTGAAGCCGGGTGTTCATCTCGAGGAAATAGAACCGGGCCGCATCTCCGTCGCCCTCGACCAGGAATTCGATTGTGCCGGCGCTTCTGTAGCGCACCGCGCGAGCCGCGGCAACGGCGGCCTCGCCCATCCGCGTACGCAGTCGAGCGGTGAGGGCAGCAGACGGGCTCTCTTCGATCACCTTCTGATGCCGCCGCTGCAATGAACACTCGCGCTCGAACAGGTGCACCACGTTCCCGTGCGAGTCCGCGAGCACCTGGATCTCGATGTGGCGCGGACGCTCGATCAGGCGCTCGACGTAGAGCGTGCCGTCTCCGAACGCCGCGACTGCTTCGCGGCGCGCGGCCTGTATCGCGTCGTGCGCCTCGGCATCCCGCCGCACCATCCGCATGCCTTTTCCACCGCCTCCTGCAGAGGCCTTGACGAGCACCGGATAGCCAGTTGTCCGGGCCGCTTCCGTGACACCTTCGTCGGACTGGTCGGTTGGAGTCTGGCCCGGCACGACCGGGACGTTCGCGGCCTGCATCAACGCGCGGGACGCGATCTTCGAGCCCATCGTCTCGATGACGTCCGCGGGCGGCCCGATGAATATGATCCCCGCCTCCTCGCACGCGCGCGCGAACCCGGCGCGCTCCGACAGGAACCCGTAGCCCGGGTGCACGGCGTCGGCCCGGGTTTCCTGTGCGGCGGCAATCAGCGCGGGAATGGACAGGTAACTCTCGGCAGGGGAGGCGGGACCGATGCGCACCGCGCGGTCGGCGCGTCTGACGTGCAGCGCCGCGCGGTCGGCGTCCGAGTAGACGGCGACGCTTTCGATGCCCGCCTCGCGGCACGCACGGATGATCCGCACTGCAATCTCGCCGCGGTTTGCGATCAGGAGTCTCTGTATCTTGGCCACCGTTGATGTCAGTGCACTAAGAACTGATCCAAGGAGGTTTCTGCTTCCTCAAAAAGGCCTTCATCCCGTCCTGTCCGTCTTCCGACACCCGCTGCTTCGCGATCGTCCCTGACGTCAACGTCATCACGTCGGACGGACGTCTGCCGGCAATTTTTGGGATGAGCGCCTTCGCCTCCTCTATCGCGCCGGGCGACGATGTGGCCAGCTCCGCGAGCGTCGCCTCGATCGCGTCGTCGAGCGCGCCGGCCGCCACGACCGTGTGCACCAGCCCGATCTCGCGCGCGCGAGCGGCCGGGAAGCGGCGACCGGTCAGGAACAGCTCGCGCGCCGCCGAGACGCCGATCTTCGCGACGACGTAGGGAGAGATCACGGCGGGCAGGATGCCAAGCTTGACCTCCGTGAAACCGAAGACCGCATCCTCCGCGGCGACGGCGATGTCGCAGACCGCGGCCAGGCCGGCGCCTCCGCCGAGCGCGGCCCCCTGAATGCGGGCGACCAGCGGGAACGGGAGCGTATCGAGCGCCTCGAACATCCGCGCGAGCGCGGACGCGTCGCGGACATTCTCTTCCTGCGAGTAGGCGATCATCCTCGCCATCCACTCCAGGTCGGCTCCCGCGCAGAACACGGGCTCTGCCCCCTGCAGCACCGCCGCGCGGATCTGCCGCGTCGTCGCCGCCCGCTCCGCCCACGCCGTCAGCTCGGCGACGAGCGCGTCGTTGAAGGCGTTGCGGACCTCGGGGCGGTTCAGCGTCACCCTGGCGACGTCCGACCTCTCTGTGATCTCAATCAGTGGCAAGCGAAGTCACACTAAGAACCAAGCCCTAAGAACTAGGAACTGACGGAGTTACATGCGAAAGACACCAAACCTGGGCGGCCCGATGGGCGCGTTGAACGCCATCGACAGGCCCAGCGCCAGCGCCTGCCGCGTCTCGGCCGGATCGAGAATACCGTCGTCCCACAGCCGCGCGGTGGAGTAGTAGGGGGAGCCCTCGCGCTCGTATTTGTCGAGGATCGGATCGCGAATAGACGCTTCCTCCACGGCCGACAGCTCTTTCCCCTCGCGCGCGTACTGGTCGCGCTTGACCGTCGTCAGCACGCCGGCAGCCTGCTCGCCTCCCATGACCGAGATGCGCGCATTCGGCCACATCCAGAGCAGCCGCGGCTCGTACGCGCGCCCGCACATTCCGTAGTTGCCCGCGCCGAACGAGCCGCCGATGACGACCGTGAACTTCGGCACGACCGAGTTCGCGACCGCGTGCACCATCTTCGCGCCGTCCTTCGCGATGCCCGCCCGTTCGTACTGGCGCCCGACGATGAAGCCGGTGATGTTCTGAAGAAAGACCAGCGGGATCGCCCGCAGGTTGCACAGCTCGATGAAGTGCGTCGCCTTCAGCGCAGACTCCGAGAAGAGGACGCCGTTGTTCGCGACAATCCCGACGAGGTAGCCGTGGAGCCGGGCGAAGCCGGTGACGAGCGTCGCGCCGTACCGCTCCTTGAACTCGTCGAAGCGAGAGCCGTCCACGATGCGCGCGACGACCTCGCGGACGTCGTACGGCGTGCGAACGTCCGCCTGTACGATCCCGTAGATTTCCTTCGGGTCGTAGCGCGGGTCCTCCGGCGCGGCCACGTCCCCGGGCGGCGACTTCGTCGAGTTCAGCGTGGACACGATCGTCCGCGCAAGGTGCAGCGCGTGGTGGTCGTCCTCGGCGAAGTAGTCGGCGACGCCGGACAGCCGCGTGTGCACGTCCGCCCCGCCCAGCTCCTCGGCGGTGACTTCCTCGCCGGTCGCGGCCTTCACGAGCGGCGGGCCGCCGAGAAAGATCGTACCGGTTCCCCGGACGATGATGGTCTCGTCCGACATGGCCGGCACGTAGGCCCCGCCGGCCGTGCACGAGCCCATCACCACTGCGATCTGCGGGATCCGCTCAGCCGACATGCGCGCCTGGTTGAAGAAGATGCGGCCGAAGTGATCGCGGTCGGGAAAGACCTCTGCCTGGAGCGGGAGGAACGCCCCGCCGGAATCGACGAGATACACGCACGGCAGCAGGTTCTCGAGCGCGATCTGTTGCGCGCGGACATGCTTCTTCACCGTGATGGGGTAGTAGGTGCCCCCCTTCACGGTGGCGTCGTTGGCGACGATCAGGACCTCGCGGCCGGAGACGCGCCCGACGCCGGTCACGAGGCCGGCCGACGGCGCCTCGTTGTCGTACACGTCCCATGCCGCCAGCGGCGACAGCTCGAGAAACGGCGACCCGGGGTCGAGCAGGCGATCGATGCGCTCGCGCACGGGCAGCTTCCCCTGCTCGCGATGACGCTGGAGGTACTTGTCCCCGCCCCCCTGCCGCGCGGCCGCCAGTCGCTCCCCGAGCTCGCGCACGAGCCCGTCCATGCGCGCGCGGTTGGCGCGAAACTCGTCGGAGGCCGGATCGACGTGCGTTCCGAGGACGTCCATCACCAGCGGCAGCAGTCGGTCTTGAAGCCGCAGCGGGGGCAGCGCCAGACGGCGTGCAGACGAAACATCTCGGCGCCGCAGCGGTCGCACCCGCCGTCGCTCGCGCTGCGCGCGAGCTTTGGCGAGGCTTCGCTCGTCCCGGGAGCGGGCTTCGGAGGGTTTGGCGTGCGAGGCCTGCTGCGCGGCAGGTCCTTGGGTTCTGAGCTGTAAGTCATCGCGGTTTACCCGACGAAGCTCCGGCGCAGCGGGAGCGAAGGCCGGACATGCGCGAATTATAGATGACGTTCCCGCGCCCGCCCCTTTTGTATGGAAATCATCCGTCGCGTATTGTAGGCTTACAAACTGTCCACCCTGTGACGCTTAAGCCCTACTTGTACAATTACCTGACGCTCTGGCGCATCTCTTGCTGAGGTCGGGCGCGCAAAAGAGAGTGAGCATGGCCAACAACGGAAAACGCAGGCACCGCGTCCTCGCGATTGACGATGAGCCGGCGATGATCGACTGGCTGAAGGTGGTCCTCGAGCACGAAGGCTACGAGGTGCGCACCGCGTTGATCGGGACGCGCGCGGAAGAGATCTTCCGGGGCTGGAAGCCGGACGTTGTCGTGACCGACCTGATGCTGCCGGACGTCGACGGCCTCGACCTGCTCCGCCGGTTCAAGCAGACGCATCAGGAAACGGAGGTCATCGTCGTCACCGGCCACGGGAGCGTGCAGAAGGCGGTCGAGGCGACGAAGGCGGGGGCGTTCGATTTCGTCGAGAAGCCAATCAAGGATCCCGACGAGCTTCTGGCGCGCCTCCGGCGCGCGCTCGAGCTGCGCACGCTGCGTGACGAGAACGTCGAGTTGAAGCGCCAGCTCGAGGGACGGTTTCAGTTCGGCAACATCATCGGGAAGAGCAAGAAGATGCACGAGGTGCTCGACCTGGTCGCCAGCGTCGCGGGCAGCGACGCGAATATCCTCATCCAGGGGGAGAACGGCACCGGCAAGGAGCTGATCAGCAACGCCCTCCACTACAACAGCAAGCGGGCGAAGGGGCCGTTCATCAAGATCAACTGCGCGGCGATTCCCAAGGACCTGATCGAGTCGGAGCTGTTCGGCTACAAGATGGGCGCGTTTACCGGCGCGATGGCCGACAAGGAAGGGCTCTTCGAGATGGCCGAGGGGGGCTCGTTCCTGCTCGACGAGATTGGCGAGATGCCGCCGTACCTGCAGACGAAGCTGCTGCGCGTGCTGCAGGAGCGCGAGTATCGCCCGATCGGCAGCGACCGGATCGTCCGCGTCGACTTCCGGCTGATATGCTCCACCAACATCGACCTCGACGTCGCGTTGAGCGACGGGAAGCTCCGTGAGGACCTGTACTTCCGGGTCAGCACGATCACGCTGCGGGTACCGGCGCTGCGCGAGCGGACCGAGGACATCCCGCTGCTCTGGGAACATTTCCGGGACAAGTACAACAAACGCCACCAGCGGAACATCAAGGGGATGACGGGCGACGCGATGCACGCCCTGATGCGGCACCGCTGGCCGGGGAACGTGCGCGAGCTGGAAAACGTGATCGAGCGGGGCGTGCTCATCGCCAAGGGGAACGAGATCACGCCGACGGACCTGCCGGAGTCGCTGCGCGAAGAGGGCCGCACGCCGACCGACTTCACCATCCCGCCGCATCGGACGCTGGCCGAGATCGAGAAGATGGCGATCGTCCAGACGCTGCACCGGACGAACTGGAACAAGCAGGAAGCGGCGCAGATTCTGGGGCTGTACCGCCCGACGCTGTACAGCAAGATGAAAAAGCACGCGATCCTGGACCCGGGGAAGGGCTCGGGCACCGCCGGCCGTCGCGCGGGGGCGTGACGGGGTGGACCGGCTCGGGCGCGCGATCGGCGGCGCTCTCGAGTGGACC
>JBOGJB010000349.1:0-4762 GCA_050745085.1 Vicinamibacterales bacterium | reverse complement strand
CGCGCGGCCTACTCGTCGCGCCAACGGGGGGAGCGCTTCTCCATGAACGCCGCGATGCCCTCAGCCGCGTCGGCCGTGCGCGTCAGGCGGTCCAAGTATAGCTGTTCGAGCGCGGGGAGCGTGCGCGCGACCTCGTCGCGCAGCGAGAGGCGAGCGGCCTGCGCAGCGAGGCGGAGCGCCGCCGCGGAGCGCGGGCGGAGGTGCGTGTTGAACCAGCGCTCGATCTCGCCGGCGAGTCTGGAAGCGGGCACGACGAGCGTCACGAGGCCGGCGGCGTACCACTCGGCGGCCGGACGCGTTTCACCGGTCAAGACCGCCCGCGCGGCGCGCGCCGCGCCCACGCGCGCCGGCAACAGCGCTGCGCCAGCCGGCGGAAACACGCCGAGCTTGATCTCGGGCAGGCCGAGCACCGCGTCCTCGGCGGCGAAGATGAAGTCGCACGCCAGTGCCAGCTCGAACCCGCCGCCCAGGCACTGCCCGCGGACGATCGCGGCGGTCGGCGCCGGCGCGTCGAGCAGATCGAAGACGAGCCGGTGCATGTCGGGCAGGACGCGCTCGATCTCGCCAGCCACGTGCTCAGAAATGCTGGCGCCGAAGCTGAAATCGGGTCCACGTCCCTCGAGCGCGACGAGCTTGACATGCGGATCTGCCGCCGCAGCCGCCAGCGACTGACGAAGCATCGACACCGCTGCGGCCGTGACGAGATTCCCTTTTGAAGGAGGAATCTCCAGTCGAAAGATCTCGCTCATGCGCCGAACGCCGCCGGATCCGTCACGGGCTCCTGACACATGAACTCGCGGCAGACGTAAGTTGTCGCGCGGCCGTCGCGCATCGTCATCGGTCCGATGAACGGCAAGAGACCCGCCAGAGCTTTCTGGCGCTCGCCAGGCTCGACGGGGATGACCACTGCGAACGGCCGATACCGGCGTGCCACCGCCGCGCGCATCGCCTCGGTGTCGGGCGCCCCGGACTGGCCGACCACCACGATCTGCTCGATGCCGGCGTGCCAGGTCGCGAGCGCCGCCATCATAAACGGGAGCGCGCGCGCCGCCTCGCCGAGCCTGGGACCGTACCGCGCGAGCGTGCGCTCCGCCCGCTCCGTGAACTCGCGCCTGCCCGTGAGATGCGCGAGAAGAATCGAATTCAGCGTGGCGACCGATCCCGGCGCAGGCTCGGCGCCGTCGTACTCCTCTTTCAGCCGCAGGAGGACCGAAGGATCCCCGCCGGTCGTCGAGAACCAACCCGCGTCCGCCTCGTCCCAGAAGCGCGCGTCCTGCGCCTCCTGCAGCGCGACGGCCCACTCGAGCCACGCCGGATCCCCGTCAGCCTGGAACAGCTCGATGAGGCCCCAGACCAGGCACGCGTAGTCCTCGCAGTAGCCGTCGATGGCCGCCTCGCCCGCGCGATACCGCCGGAGGAGCGCGGGCCGCTCAGGCCCGCGTCCGCCGCGCCAGAGCGTCTCCTTGATGAACCTGGCCGCGCGGCGTGCCGCGTCCAGGTATCGATCCCGAGGCCCGAGAGGCCCAGGGCCCCACAAGACGCGCGCGGCGCGCGCGAGCGCGGCGATCATCAGGCCATTCCACGCGGTCAGAATCTTGTCGTCGAGGTGAGGACGCGGACGTGTGGATCGCGCATCGAACATCGCCCTGCGCGCGCGCGCGAGGACGTCCATCACCTCCTCCGCAGGCCGTGCCGTGCGGATGGCGATGTCCTCGATCGGCTGATCCACGTGCAGGATGTTCTTGCCCGTGAACTCCTGCTGCGGATCGTGCGGCGCGTTCCCGCCCGCCTCGATGCCGAAGCGCTTGCGGACGATCTCGGCGTCGTCCCCCAGGAGGGCCTCGACCTCGTCGTCGCGCCAGAGGTAGAAGGCGCCTTCGGTTTTGTGCGCCTCAGGTTGGTTCGCGGACTCCGGAGGGACGGAGTCTGCATCCTCGGCTGAATAGAACCCTCCACCGTCGTCGGTCATGTCGCGCAGGACGTAGTCGAGCGTGTCTTCGGCCACGGTGGCGTAGAACGCGGCATCGCTCGCTCCGGAGGTCATTATCCCCTGGTGGCTGGCCTGCGCCGCCTCGAGATACGCGAGCGCCAGTTGCGCCTGGTCGTAGAGCATCTTTTCGAAGTGCGGCACGCGCCACGCGCCGTCAACCGAGTAACGATGGAACCCGCCGCCTAGGTGGTCCCGCATGCCGCCGAGCGCCATCGCGCGCAGCGTGTCGAGGACCATGTTGGTCGCGCCCGCGCGCAACAGGAACAAGAGCTCCGACGGCCGCGGGAACTTCGGCGCGTCGCCGAAGCCGCCGCGCCGACCGTCGTACACCCGGCGGAACTGCTCGACGCCGATCGCGATCCCGTCGGGGCCGGCAACCTCTCTCGTTTGCTCGTAGTGTCCGGCTTTAGCCGGACCCACCGCTCCGGTTTTAGGCGGGCCACTCGCTTCGGTCATACGGGCCAGCAAATCGTCCGCCACCCGATCGACATTCGCGCGCTCGTTTTTCCAGACACGTGCGATCTCCTGCAGCACTTCGATGAAGCCGGGGCGACCCCAGCGCGAGGAGGGCGGATAGTAGGTGCCGCCGTAGAACGGCTTGAGCGCTGGCGTCAGCCAGACGCTCATCGGCCACCCGCCGGCGCCGGTCGTCGCCTGCACGAACGTCATGTAGACGCGATCGACGTCCGGCCGCTCCTCGCGATCGACCTTGATCGACACGAAGTCGCGGTTGAGCTGATCGGCGATCTCCCGGCTCTCGAAGGACTCGTGCTCCATGACGTGGCACCAGTGACACGTCGAGTAGCCGATGGAGAGAAAGATAGGCTTGTCTTCGCGGCGGGCCTTCTCGAACGCTTCCTCGCCCCAGGGATGCCAGTCGACGGGGTTCTGCGCGTGCTGGAGCAGGTACGGGCTGCGCTCGGCCGCGAGCCGGTTCGGCATCCCGCTAATATATCTATTCTTCGTGAGCGGATTCGACCTTGACCAGCTCCGGGATAAGATTCCGCCAGTGCTTGCGGTAGAAACCCAGGGATTGACTCGACGATTCGGCTCGTTCACCGCGGTGGACGACGTCGCGCTCGCGGTGCCGTCCGGAAGCTTCTACGGCTTCCTCGGACCGAACGGCGCAGGCAAGTCGACGACCATCAAGTGCCTCACCGGACTGCTGCGGCCGTCGAGCGGCCGCATGGCGATCCTCGGCCACGACCCGGTAGCGGATCCGGTCGCGGTCAAGCGGAAGGTCGGCGTGGTCCCGGAAGACCTCGCGCTGTTCGAGCGCCTGAGCTCCGCCGAGACGCTCGACTTCATCGGGCAGGTGCACGGCCTCGAGCCCGCCGTTGTTCGCGAGCGGACCGATGAGCTGCTCGCGCTCGTCGACCTGACGGACGCGGCCGACAGCCTCGTCGCCGACTACTCGCACGGCATGCGCAAGAAGCTGTCGCTCGCGGCGGCCCTCCTGCCGGGCCCTCGGCTCCTTTTCCTCGACGAGCCGTTCGAGGGAATCGACGCGATCGCCTCGCGTCAGATCAAGGACCTGCTCCACTCGTTCGTGACACGCGGCGGGACGATCTTCCTGACGTCGCACATCCTCGAGATCGTCGAGCGGCTCTGCGATCACATCGGCGTCATCGCGAAGGGGCGGCTCGTGGCGCAGGGGCCGATCGCGGAGCTCGGCCACGGCGCCGGCCGCTCGCTCGAGGAGATCTTCCTCGAGCTGGTCGGCGGGACCGAGATGAAGCCGACGCTCGACTGGATCTGATGACCGGATGACTCGATAAATGCCCGCGATACACGGGTCGCCCGATACCCCGAGCGATGACCCGGTCGGCCGATCGGCCATCGCCAGATACCTGCGCTCACTCATGTGGCTCCGGTGGCGCATGCTCATGCGATCGCTGGCGCGCGGCCGCGGGCGCGACGTCGTCGAGCGGTTCTCCATCGCCGCGCAATCGCTCGCGCCGATCGTCGCGATCGTCCTCATGATTCCCGCCGGGCTCGGGCTCGGCGCGCTGGGCTTCCTCGCGGGCTTCTGGTCGGGTCAGCCGGCCGGCGAGACGATGCTGACCATCGTGCAGGTCGTCCTCCTGTTCGCCTGCGGCTTTACCGTGTTCGCGCCGCTCGTGTTCCCCGCCAGCGCGGAGGCGTCAGGTCAGGTCCGGCTCCTGCTGCTGCCGATTCCGCGCGGCATGCTCTATTTCGTGCAAACGCTGGGCGTGCTTGCTGATCCGTGGCTTGGGGTCCTGCTCCCGTTGTTCCTGGCGGTGCCGATCGGTTTCGCCGCGGCGGGGCGGCCGCTTGCCGCGCTGGTGGGGCTCGTGGCCGGCGTCGTGATGATCGGACTCATCCTCGGCCTGGCGATGGTCTCGGCGTCGCTGCTGCAGCTCGTCCTGCGCAACCGCAGGCGGGGCGAGCAGGTGATGGTCGTCGCGATGTTCACGTTCATGCTCGTGTCGATGCTGCCGTCGCTGTTCGTCCCGGAGCTCGAAGAGCGCAAAGCCAGGCGGCGGTCCGAGCGGAGTGCGCACGTCGAGCGACGAGACTCGGCTGACGAGGAACGACGATTCGGACGTGTCGTCTCCCGGGTCTCGCTGGCGCTGCCGCCGGGACAGTACGGGGCGGCGGCCACGGCCGCGTCTGCGGGACGTCTGGGGGCTGCCGCCGGCTGGACCGGCGCGCTGGCGCTCGCGGCGGCCGCGCTGCACGCGATCGGGTGGCGCGTCTATCGGCGGCTGATCGAGACGCCCGCGACGAGCGGCGCGCGCCGTACGCGTG
>JBOGJB010000348.1:0-4466 GCA_050745085.1 Vicinamibacterales bacterium | reverse complement strand
GCTCAGGCTGGCCAGGCCCGACGTGATGATCATGCACCCAGGGCCGATGAACCGCGGCGTCGAGATTTCGTCGGACGTCGCCGATGGTCCGTACTCGGTGATTCTCGAGCAGGTCGCCAACGGGGTCGCGGTCCGCATGGCCGTCCTGTACCTGCTGGCGGGAGGAGCGGAACATGAAACGGCTGCTTAAGGGCGGCCGCGTGGTCGATCCCGTCAACGGAATCGACGGCGTGCACGACGTGCTGATCGACGGGGACCGGATTGCGGCGGTCGGCCGCGATCTGCCGGTGAACGGTGCGTCGGTCGTCGAGATTCCGCAGGGCCTGGTCGTGTGCCCCGGCTTCATCGACATGCACGTGCACCTGCGCGAGCCGGGACAGGAGCACAAGGAGACCGTGGCGACCGGCACCGCCGCGGCCGTCGCGGGCGGGTTCACCGCCGTGGCGTGTATGCCGAACACCGATCCGATCAACGACCAGGCGAGCGTCACGGAGCTGGTCCTGCGCCGGGCGGCCGAGGCGGGGCTCGCGCGGGTGTATCCGATCGGCGCCGTGTCGCGCGGATCGCGCGGCGAGCAGATGGCCGATATCGGCGAACTGCACGCGGCCGGGTGCGTGGCGATCTCGGACGACGGGCGGCCGGTGGCGAGCGCGCTCCTGATGCGGCGCGCGCTCGAGTACGCCGGCATGTTCGGCATGCCGGTGATCGATCACTGCGAGGATCAGTCGCTCAAAGGAGACGGCGTCGCGCACGAGGGGCATCAAGCGTCCGTCCTCGGGCTGCGCGGCATTCCATCGGCGGCCGAGGAGATCATGGTCGAGCGCGACGTCACGCTGGCCGGCCTGACGGGGTGCGCCGTGCACATCGCGCACATGAGCGTGCGCGGGTCGCTGCGCGCGGTGCGCGAGGGGAAGGCGCGCGGCGTGCCGGTCACCTGTGAGGTCGCGCCACACCATTTCACGCTCACCGACGAGGCGCTCGCGGGCATCCGCGGCGCGGGCGCCCCCGGACCGCCCTACGATACCAACGTCAAGATGAACCCGCCGCTGCGCGAGGCGGCGGACCGCGACGCGATGATCCAGGGTCTGGCCGACGGCAGCATCGACACGATCGCGACCGATCACGCGCCGCACCACTACGACGAGAAGGAAGTCGAGTTCGACAAGGCGCCGTTCGGTATCGTCGGTCTCGAGACCGCCGTGGCGCTCGTGCTCGATCGGCTCGTGCACGCGGGGCACATCGGCGTCTCGAGGATGGTCGAGCTGCTGTCGGCGAACCCGGCCCGCATCCTGCGCGTCGAAGGAGGAGCGCTCGCGCCGGGCGCTCGGGCCGATGTCACGCTGCTCGCGCCGGATCTGCCGGTCATCGTCTCGGCGTCACGTTTCCGATCGAAGTCCAAGAACACCCCATTCGACGGCTGGACCCTGCGCGGCGGGGTCGGCGCCACGATCGTCGGCGGGCGGATCGTGTACGTGAATGCGAACGCGCCGGGCGCCGCGAATCTCTTGTCGGAGGCCGGAGCGTAAGCGAACAGCCTTGAGCCCGCGCGAGGCGCGAAGCCGCCGAGCGCGAGCGAGCGGGGGTGGAGCCCCGCGAGCAGAAAACAACGTGGCAGGCGCTGGGGGTGGGGCCCCAGCGCAAAAGGAAAAGATGACTCGTCTCGAGGAAGTACGGACACAAGCGCTCCAGAAGCTGCAGGACTCCGAAGTGCTCATGCTGGGTGGGCACTTTGACTACGGCAACGGCTATCACGGCCGGACGTATCTCAACGCCCACCAGCTCTTCCGCTATCCGTCGACGATCTGGCAGCTCGCGCAGGACCTCATCGACATCCTGCCGTCGCAGATCACGATGTCCGCGCAGGTCATCGCCGGACCGGCGACCGGCGGCGCGCTCCTCGCGCACACGCTCGCGGGTCTCCTCGACGGCCGCCGCGCGCTGACGCATCCCCCATCGACCTTCGCGCCGTTCTCCGCCGACCCTTCTGGCGGCTTCAGCCTGCGTCCCTTCTACGCGCGGCAGATGGCGGGAAAGCTTGTCCTGCTCGCCGACGATGTCCGGAACACGGGAAAGACGTTCGAGCGATGCGCGGCGCTCGTCAGCCGCGCCGGAGGCACGGTGATCGCGACGGTCGAGATCTACGACCGGCTCGAGGCGGTCGTCGACCTCGGCGTCCCGAACATCTCGCTCGCGAGCTACCGGGCGTCGGAAAACTTCCGGGTCCAGGCGTGTCCGATGTGCAAGGCGGGGGAGCCGATCACGACGTTCTGAATCCTCCGCTAACGGAGTTTGCGGAGGCAACGGAGTTCACAACGGAGAAACGGGGCAAGCGGAGACGAAGCGGAGTTTAGAAATGAACGATGTTCTTCCTTCTGGCGACCTCCGTTACGTCCCCGCTCTCTCCGTTACTCCGCTGTGAGCTCCGCTGCCTCCGTCCGCTCCGTCGCCTCCTTACGGGAGGAGCTCGAACGTCATTATCACGCCTTTAACCGCGAGGATGCGGCGACCGATCCGGTCGAGCTCGTGCGGCCGTTCGCGGATCCCGCGGACCGCGAGATCGCCGGTTTCTGCGCCGCGGCGCTCGCCTTCGGCCGCATCGCCAGCGTGCTCAACTCGATCCGGGCGCTCTTTCGCGTGATGGGGCCGCACCCGGCGGCGTTCGCGCGGCGTTTCGATCCGTCGCGCGACAGCCGGGCGTTCGACGGTCTCGTGCACCGGTGGACCCGCGGCCGCGATCTGGCGGCGCTCGTCTGGATCCTGCGCGCGATGCTCGAGCGGAGCGGCTCGGTCGAGGCCTTCTTCCTCGAAGGCCTCCAGCCGGGGCACGACGACGTCGGGCCCGCGCTCGATTCGTTCTCGCGACGCGCGCGCGCGATCGATCTGCGGCCGGTGTACACCCTGCCCCGAGCCGGGTCGAGGGGAAGCGTCCCGAAGCGGCCGGGCGTGCACTACTTCTTTCCTTGCCCGTCGAGCGGCAGCGGGTGCAAGCGGCTGAACCTGTTCGTGCGCTGGATGGTCCGCCGCGATCAGGTGGACTTGGGCGTCTGGACGCGCGTTCCGGCGGCCAAGCTGATCGTGCCGCTCGACACGCACGTCATCCGGCTCGGGCGCTGCCTGCGGCTGACGCGCTACGCGAGCCCGGGCTGGAAGATGGCGGCCGAGATCACCGCCTCGCTGCGCGTCCTCGATCCGGCCGACCCGGTGAAGTTCGACTTCTCGCTCTGCCACCTCGGCATGATGAACGCGTGCGGCTACGGCCGGCCGCAGCGGGACTCACAGTGTCCGCTCCGCGGCATCTGCCGGCCGCGCCCGAAGGCCTGAGTACACGCGAAGAGTCTCCTGAACCATCCGCTCGGCGCTGAAGAGCCGGCAGACGCGCTCGAGCCCGGCACGCCCCATCGCCGCCCGGCGGGCCGGATCCTTCAGCAGCGCCACGATCGCGGCCGCCAGCGCCGCATCGTCGCGCGGCGGTACGAGCAGCCCGGTCTCGCCGTCCACGACCACTTCGGGGATGCCGCCGGCCGCCGTCGCTACGATCGCCTTGCCGCAGGCCATCGCGTCGAGGAGCGACGTGCCGAGCCCTTCGGTCACCGACGACATCACGAACAGATCGAAACCCTTATGGAGCGACATCACGTCGGGACGGAAGCCGGCGAGCAGCACGTGTTTCTCGAGGTGCAGATCGTGGATCTGGCGCTCGAGCGTCGGCCGCAGCTCGCCTTCGCCGGCGATGATGAACCGCGCGTCGGGGACCTCGCGCAGCGCGAGCGCCGCCGCGGCGATGAGATGCCGCTGCCCCTTGTGCGCCACGAGCGCCGCGACGTTGCCGACGACGGGCGCGCCGTGCGGAAGCCAGAACTCCTTGTGCGGATCGAGCAGTGGGGTTGCGGCCACGCGCTCGATGTCGATCCCCTCGTGGACCGTGACCGTACGCTCCTCGGGGATGCCATCGGCGACGAGCATTCGCCGGACGAGCTCCGACGCGCAGATGAAGCAGTCCACCTGCCGGTACTTCCACCGCGAGAACGCATTCCCTTTGATGTGAAAGTCCACGCGGCGGGACGCGACGAGCGGCGGCTGCGGCCCCGATCCCATCGACAGCGCGAGCGCCGCCATCGCGACCCCGTGCGGGTCGTGGGCGTGGACGACGTCCGGCTTGAGCTGCTTCAGCACGCGCGCCAGGCGAAACGCGGCGCCGAGGTCCATCTCGGTCACCGGCGCCAGCGGCACCAGCTCGAGCCCCTCGGCCGCGCGCTGCCGCAGCTCGCCCGCCGGGTGCGCGACGAGCGCCGCGCGGTGTCCCGCCGCGCGCATCCCGAGCACGGTGACGAGGACCTGATTCTGGCCGCCTCGCCAGGTTCGAGCGGTGTCGATGTGAAGGGAGAACACGGTGTCAGGAAAAATAAGCGCCTGCGGCCGGCGCGAGGCGCCGGGGTCCCCAACGCGGCGGCCGCGTTGGGGTGGCC
>JBOGJB010000347.1:0-9555 GCA_050745085.1 Vicinamibacterales bacterium | reverse complement strand
GGCCGGCCAGGCGCGCCTCGCCGACGATCGCCTCATCCACCACCTCGACGCTGTAGCCCCGCGCGCGCGCTTCGTGCCGCGCGCCCTCCATCGCGTCGCGCCGGCTTCCGACGATGCGCATGGCCGCGTCCTGCAGCCGCGCGTCTCCCGGCTTGATGGTCTCTTCGACCCCGCCGCGCGCGCCACGACGCAGGTGCGCGCGCACGGCCGCGGGCACCTCCTCCAGCAGCCGTCGTCGCTCAAGTACCTCGAGCGCATCGGCGTACGTCGTCCGGTCGGCCATCGACGGGCCCGACCCGATCACCGTCGGATCCGCCTCGACGGGGCCGACGACATCCGAGATGGCGAGCGTGAGGCTTCGTCCTGCAGCCGCGGCGAGCCGCCCGCCCTTGATCGCGGACAGGTGCTTCCGAACGGTGTTGATCTCATGAATCGGACACCCGGCTGCGAGCAGGACGCGGGTCGTCTCGGCCTTGTCGCCGATCGACAGGCCGCCCAGGGGCAGCGCCAGCATCGCCGACGCGCCTCCGGAAAGGAGCACCACGAGATCGCCCTCCTCCGCGCGCACCTCGCGCGCGACCTGGAGCGCGCGGCGGGCGGCGCGCACGCTGCCATCCCCCGGGACGGGGTGCGATCCGCCCTCCCACTCCACCGCGGGCGGCAGCGAGGCCGGTCGTTCCGGGCACACGATGACGCCGGTTCGGAGGCGCCGGCCCGCCGCTGCGGCGAACGCCACGAGCATGCCGCCTGCCGCCTTCCCGGCCGCGACGACGCCCGAGGGATCGGCGAATTCGAACGGATCGTCCGCGAGCGCGCGCGCGACGAGGCGGACCGGATCGGCAGCGGTCATCGCGGCGCGCACGATGGCCAGCACGTCTTCACGACGCGAGCGAAACGGCGGAGGCGGAGGAACCGTCAGTGAAGCTTCGGAGTCTGATCCGACCAGGCCGCCCAGGCCGACAGCCCGGTGACGGCGTCGAACGTGCGAAGCAGCCTGCCGACGACCTGGTCAGCGTTCTCCTTCGCGCACAGCGTGTCGAGCTGCGCGAGGACGCGCGTGAGCGCCTCCTCGACGTCGTGCAGCGCGCGCTCGGAGTAGTACGCGCGTTGATGCTCGATGCACTGTTGGTGTTTGATGAACTCTTGCCGGTAGAAGTCCGCCAACCCGTTGAAGGGCGGCGCGGCGGGATGCCGATCGCTGACGAAGCGCATACTCCTCGAGTCGGGCATCGCGTGGAGGATTCTTCTGAGTTTATGCGCGCCGACCAGGCGTGTCAACTGATCGCGGCCCTAAGCGGGCCGCGTCCACAGCGCTCACCACGTTCGAACGCTCCGGGCGGCGACGAGACCGCCGAGGCAGCCGAGCGCCATCCCGCCCGCCAGAATTGAAATCGTCAGCCCGGCTGGAAGGAACGTCAAGGACTCGATGCCGAGCGTCTCCGACGCGATCCGCCCGTAACGCGCGCTGATCACGGCGAAAGTCATCCACAGCAAGAGCAGACCGATGATCGCCCCTGCTCCACCCTGGATCACGCCTTCGGCGATGAACGGCCCCCGCACGTAGGCCGCCGGGGCACCGACGAGCTGCATGATTTCAATTTCGTCACGCCTCGCGTAGGTGGCGAGCCGGACGACGTTGGCCACCGTCAGCGCGGCCGCCACCCCGAGCACGATCACGAGGAAAAAGCCGGCGCCGCGGATGAGGGTCAGCGCCCCGAGCAGCCGCTGCAGCCACCGGCGATCGAACCTCACGTCGGCGACCCCGGGCGTGGCGGTCAGCTTGGTTGCCAGCGCGTCGACGGCGTCGCCACCGGATTGCTCGCCGCGCAGCCGAACCTCGACCGAGGCGGGAAACGGGTTGAGGTCGAGCGAATCGGCCGCCACGGCGAGGTCGCGGAAGTCGCGCCGGAAGCGGCGACGGGCCTCATCCTTGGAGATGTACTCGCGCCGGGCGGCGAGACCGCTCCGATCGACGGTTTCCTCGATCGTGCCGAGCTGCTCGCTCGTCACGTCGTCGCGAAGAAAGACCGACAGCTCGGCCGCTTCGCTCCAGCGCTGGATGAGGCGGCCGACGTTGCTCGTCACGAGCAGGAACAGCCCGAGGATGAACAGCCCGGACGCGATCGTGAAGATCGCGAGGAGCGCCCCGCGCCGGCCGCGCCACAGGCTCGTCGCCGCTTCGCTGAAAAAGTACCGCAGCGCCTGCCGCATCAGGTGACCTCCACGATGGTGCCGTGGTCGAGCGTCATGGTGCGCCGGCCGACACGGTGGATGAGGTCGCGATCGTGTGTCGCGACGAGCACGGTGGTGCCGCGCGCGTTGATCTCGCGGAACAGGTTCATGATCTCGAGCGAGAGGTCCGGATCGAGGTTGCCGGTCGGCTCGTCCGCAATGATGAGCACCGGATCGTTCACGAGGGCGCGCGCGATGGCGATGCGCTGCTGTTCGCCGCCGGACAACTCGAGCGGAAACGCGGACATGCGGTGCTGAAGACCGACCCACTTGAGCACCTGGAACACGCGGCGCCGCTGCTGTGCGTCGGAGGCTCCCAGGACGCGCGGCACGAACGCGACGTTCTCCAGCACCGTCTGGCTTTCGATCAGCTTGAAGTCCTGAAAGACGAATCCGATGGACCTGCGGTACGTCTGCACGTCGCGCGGCTTCAGCTCGGCCAGATTGCGGCTGTAGACCACGAGCTGGCCGTCGGACGGCACTTCCTGCCGCAGGAGGAGCCGCAGAAATGTCGACTTGCCGGCGCCGCTCGGCCCGGTCAGGAAGACGAACTCTCCCTTGTCGACGCGGAGCGAGAGGTCCCGGAGCGCGTACACGCCGCGGCTGTAGACCTTCGAGAGGTTGGTGGCTTCGATCATCCAATCATTTTCTTGAGTAGCTCATTGACGAGCCCGGGATTCGCTTTGCCGCCGGTCGCCTTCATCACCTGACCGACGAGGAAGCCGAGCGTGGCCGTCCTGCCGGCGCGATACTGCTCGACGGCCGACGGGTTCTTCGCGACGGCGTCGCGCGCCAGCGCCTCGAGCGCCGCCGCGTCGTCGATCCGCCCGAGCCCTTCGGCAGACACGATGTCCTCGGCCGCGCGGCCCGTATCGTACATCTTCTCGAAGACCTCCTTGGCCGTCGGGCCGCTGATCGCGCCTCGCGCCACCAGCCGGATGAGACCGGCCAGCGCCGCCGGGGACAGCCGCGAGCCCTCGATCGGGGTATCGGTCTCCTTCAGCTTGCGCGCCAGCTCACCCATGATCCAGTTGGCGGCGAGCCGCGGGTCGCCCGACGCCGCGGCGGCGTTCTCGAAATAACGCGCGAGCGCGGCGCTTTGACTCAGGTACCCGGCGTCCGCCTCGGGCAGCGCGTACGCGGCGGCAAGCCGGGCTTTTCGCGCGTCGGGCAGCTCGGGCAGCGCGCGCCGGGCCTCGTCGATCCATGCCGGGCTGACCTCGAGGGGCGGAAGATCCGGCTCCGGAAAGTACCGGTAGTCGTGCGCCTCTTCCTTGCTGCGCATCGCGATGGTCCGGCCGGCGGCGGAGTCCCACAGCCGCGTCTCCTGCGTCACGCGCCCGCCCTCCTCGATCACCGCGATCTGACGGTCGATTTCGTAGTCGAGGGCCTTCTGCAGGTACCGGAACGAGTTGACGTTCTTGACCTCGGCCTTCACGCCGAGCGTCTCGTGGCCGGCGGGACGGACCGAGACGTTGGCGTCGCAGCGGAGGCTCCCCTCCTCCATGTTGCCGTCGTTGACGCCGAGCGCCAGCAGGATCGCGCGCAGCCGCGCGAAGAAGTCCGCGGCGTCGGCCGCCGACCGCAGGTCCGGGTGCGTGACGATCTCGATGAGCGGCACGCCGCTCCGGTTGAAGTCGACGTGGGTCCGTCGGTCGGAGTCCGGGAACCCCTCGTGCAGCGACTTGCCGGCGTCCTCCTCGAGGTGCACGCGGATGATCCCGACGCGCTTGGCGACACCGCCGGCGACGTACTCGAGCGCGCCGTCGGTCGCGAGCGGCCGTTCGTACTGCGAGATCTGATAGCCCTTCGGCAGATCCGGATAGAAGTAGTTCTTTCGGGCGAAAATCGAGAGCGGCTGGACGGTACAGCCGAGCGCGAGCGCCGCCTTGACGGCGAAGTCGACCGCGCGGCGGTTGAGCACCGGCAGCGCGCCGGGCAGGCCGAGACAGACGGGACAGACGTTGGTGTTCGGCGGATCGCCGAACACGGTACTGCAGCCGCAGAAGATCTTCGTCTCGGTCAGCAGCTGCGCGTGAATCTCGAGGCCGATAACGGGCTCGAAGTCCTTACCGCTTGGGCCCGGCGTGTCTGACATCAGGCGATGCTTCGGCTTCAAACGTCTTGAAGTTGTCGACGAACATCTTCGCGAGCTTCGCCGCCTGCGCGTCGTAGGCCGCGCCGTTCTTCCACGTGCCGCGCGGCGTGAGCACTTCCTCCGGTACGCCGGGGCATTGGGTGGGCAGCTCGAGATTGAACACCTTGTCTGTGTCGTACGGGACGTGGTCAAGCGCGCCGGCGAGCGCCGCGTGGATCATCGCGCGCGTGTGCCCGATCTGTATCCGCGACCCGACGCCGTGGGGCCCGCCCGTCCAGCCGGTGTTCACGAGCCAGACGCGCGCCTGATGCCGCGCGATCCGATCGCCGAGGAAGCGCGCGTACACCGTCGGGTGCAGCACCATGAACGGCGCGCCGAAGCACGTGCTGAACGTCGCTTTCGGCTCGGTCACCCCCTTCTCGGTTCCGGCGACCTTCGCCGTGTACCCGGACAGGAAGTGATACATCGCGCCGGCGGCCGACAGCCGCGCGATCGGCGGCAGGACGCCGAAGGCGTCGGCCGTCAGCATGATGATGTTGCGCGGATGCCCCGCCTGCCCCGACGGCTCCGCGTTGTCGATGAAGTCGAGCGGGTAGGCGCCGCGCGTGTTCTCGGTCAGCGAGTCGTCGTTCAGATCGAGCCGGCGCGACGACGCGTCCATCCGGACGTTCTCGAGCACCGTGCCGAACCGGCGCGTCGTCGCATAGATCTGAGGCTCCGCCTCCGCCGACAGGCGGATCATCTTCGCGTAGCAGCCCCCCTCCACGTTGAACACGCCCCGCTCGCTCCAGCCGTGCTCGTCGTCGCCGACCAGCCGCCGTTCCGGATCGCTCGACAGCGTCGTCTTGCCCGTGCCGGAGAGACCGAAGAAGAGCGCGACTTCACCCGACGGCCCGACGTTCGACGAGCAGTGCATGGACAGGACGTCGCGAAGCGGCAGCAGATAGTTCATCACGGTGAAGATCGATTTCTTGATCTCTCCCGCGTAGCTCGTGCCGCCGATCAGCACCATTTTCGTGCCGAGGTGCAGGAGGATGAAGACTTCCGAGTTCGTGCCGTGCCGGCCGGGGGAGGCATGGAATCCCGGAGCGTCAATCACCGTGAAGCCCGGCTCGGCGTGGCGCACGCGCTCGTGCTGCTCGCCGCGGATGAACATATGCCGCGCGAAGAGACTGTGCCACGCCTGCTCGGTGATGACGCGAACAGGCAGCCTGTACTCCGGGTCGGCGCCGGCGAAACAGTCCTGGACGAACAGCTCCTTCCCTTCGAGATAGCGCACGAGCTGCCCGTGTAGCTCGTCGAAGTGCGCTGCCTCGATCGGGCGGTTCACCTTGCCCCACCAGACGTGCTGCTCGCTCGACGATTCCTGGACGATGAACTTGTCGTTGGGAGAGCGGCCCGTATGTTGACCCGTCCGGCAGACGAGCGGTCCGCCGTCGGCGATCAGCCCCTCGCGACGCCGGACGGCTTCTTCGTACAGCGCCGGCACGCTGAGATTCCAGTGAATCCGGGCGACGTTGTCGATGCCGTGCGCCTCGAGCCCGGACTCTTTCTGCTGGGTGGTCATCCTGTCTCCGTCGGCGCCCCGCGAGGGGCAGCCGAATTTCAGGATGGTACTTCAGGATCAGGGGATTTCAAAAAGACGGACCGTTCGGACGGCGCGTGATCGTGTCCCCGAGCTGGAGCCGCTCCAGGCGCCGGTACAGCGCGCGACGGCTGACGCCAAGAAGCTCGGCGGCGAGCTTCTTGTTGCCTCTGGCGCGTTCGAGCGCGCGTTGCACATGAGTCCGCTCGACGGCTGTCGGATCGGTGTCGTGCCCGGTCAGGTCTGCCGCCTGTCCGGGGACGCCGCCGGTCAGCGCCCGCGCCCGCGCCACCGCAACTTCCAGGTCCGCGACGAACGCCTCGCGGACGTCCGGCGCGAGCGCCCGGAGATCGATCAGCGCATGATCGTCCACCAGTCTCAGCGTGATAGGCATCAATCAGATCAGAGGTCCCTGCGGGTTGGGCTGATCCCGGGGAAACACGTTGCTGGGATGTCATAATGTAGCACACGCCGGGACCGATAGGAAAGAACGAGGGTGCTAGTGCTCAAGGTGCTCAGGGTGCTCAAGGTGCTCGAGGTGCTCGCCGTGCTCGGAGCGGCGACGGCGGCGGCGTGTGGCGGCGGCGTGGCGCGGCCGAAGACTGCGCCTTCTCC
Organism: Vicinamibacterales bacterium; assembly: GCA_050745085.1. GTDB lineage: Bacteria > Acidobacteriota > Vicinamibacteria > Vicinamibacterales > 2-12-FULL-66-21 > DATAEE01. Next base: position 3,025 of record JBOGJB010000347.1, on the reverse strand, counting down.
GGTGCCGGAACCGGATGCGACGCTCACGGTACGCCTCGCGAGCGGCAACGTCGTCACGCTGGCGCTCGAAGACTATGTGCGCGGCTCGATCCTCGCGGAGCTAGCCCCGACGGGCAGCGATCCGGAAACCGCGGTGCGTATCTACGAGGTGCAGGCCATCCTGGCGCGCACCTTCGCGCTCGCGAGCCGCGGGCGTCACGCGCGCGAAGGCTTCGACCTCTGCGCGACGACGCACTGTCAGCTCGTGGACTTCGACCGGGCGGCGAGGTCGCGCTGGCGCGAGGCGGCGGCGGCGGCGCTCCACGCGACTCGTGGACGCGTGCTGCGCTTCCAATCCGCTCCGGCGCTGGCGCTCTTCCATGCCGACTGCGGCGGCTACCGCAGCGCCGCCGGCGAGATCTGGGGCGGACGCGATCATCCCTATCTGACGGGCGGGCCTGACGATCTGCCCGGCGGATCCGTGCACCGCGCCTGGCGGTTCCGGGTGGATCGCGCCCGGCTGCGCGAGGCGCTCGGGCGCGATCTTCGGACGAACCCGGGCGCGCGGCTCGACCGGATCGACGTGTTCTCGCGCGATTCGGCCGGACGCGCGGCGCTCGTCCTCATCTCCGGCGAGCGCGCGCCGGTCGTGCGCGGCGAGGAGTTTCGCATCGTGATGGCACGCGCGTTCGGCGGGTCGGCGTTCCTCAGCTCGCGCTTCGAGGTGCGCCAGGACGGCGACGAGATCGCGTTCGAGGGGACCGGCTTCGGCCACGGCGTCGGCCTCTGCCAGCGTGGCGCGATCGCCCGCGCGATCGCTGGCGAGTCGCCCGAAGAGATTCTGGCCTTCTATTTTCCGGGAACCAGCTTGTGGGCGATGGAATCCGCGCAGGGACTGGAGACCAGGGACTAGGGACTCAGCATACTCACAGAGTCCCTAGTCCCTGGTCCCTAGAGTCCCTAGTCCCTGGTCCCTAGTCCCTACGTCATCGCATAGACAACAATATTGACCGCGAACTTCGTGTTGTCCTCCCGCTGAAACCGCTTGTTCCGCCAGTCGTAGTCCCACTCGCAGCCGTAGTCCTTGTTGCTGTAGAGCACGCCCAGCCGGCCATGCGCCTCGACGCCCCGCAGGTAGTCGTGCACGATCTCGTCTCCCCACCCGTTCAGCTCATGCGAGGTCGTGGGAGGGCCGTCGGGGAAAACGAAGAAGCTGCGATACACGCGGTGCGACCCGGGCAGTTTGGCGAGCGTCCGCGGGCCAGGGAAGATCGCGCGCATTTCCTCCTCGAACGACCGCGCGTAGAGACCCGCGATGTCGTGGTTGCAGTCGTCCGAGAACAGCAGCCCTCCCTGCTCGACGAAGCGCGAGAGGCGGTCGCGCTCGCGCCGGCTGAAGCGGACGAGCTTGTGCCCGGTCATGAAGAGAAACGGAAACGCCATCAGCTCGTCCGAATCGGCGGGAATCACGACCTCTTCGGGGTAGACGGGAACGGTCGTGTACTCGACGACCGAATTGAGCACGTTGGCCGCGACCTTCGGGTTGTAGTCCCAGTCGCCGGAGTCGTAGCGCAGCCGGGCGAAGACGAATTCGTGTGCGCGGGGCTGAGGCGCGTTCATCGGCTGAATCCGCGGTCCATCCTGATCCATAATAATGAGTGCCCCCCAGAGGTAAACGCCTGCCTGGCGGGGGGCGTATTTCCCCATGACGGGAGCCGCCCGCCCCGCTCCGGTTGTAGCCGCCCGCGAAGCGGACACGCGCACCGCCGCCGCAGTCAAGGCCCTGCGGGCGGCGGGCGATCAGGCCGCCGCGCGGGACCGGTTCGCCGAGCTGGTCTCGCGGCACCAGCGGCGCGCGTCGCGCATCGCGTTTCACTACCTGCACGACGCGGCCGAAGCAGACGAAGCGGTGCAGGACGCCTTCGTCAAGGCCTACTCGCACCTGGCCTCGTTCCGCGAGGCGCTCCCCTTCGAGGTCTGGTTCACCCGCATCCTTATCAACGGATGCCTGGACCGGATCAAGGCGCGCGGACGGCGCGAGCGGTGGATCGTGCCGATCGAGTCCGCCGGGGAAGCGGCGCCGGTGCCCGTCGCGCGGGGGTTGTCGCCCGAGGCGGCGCTTCTGGCGCGCGAGCGGCGCCGGGCGCTCGCCGCGGCGCTCGCGAAGCTCCCCGAGCGGCAGCGTGCGGTCTTCGTGCTGAGCCAGATCGAGGGGCACTCGGCGCGCGAGGTCGGCCAGATCACGGGGTTGAACGAATCGACGGTGCGCGTGCATTTGTTCCGTGCCTTGCGGCGTTTACGGAAGCTGCTGACGGAGAGGCTATGACCTTCGGTCATCTCTCGGCGCGCGAGCTCGCGGACCTCTGGCCCAACGGCGGGACGCATCCGCACGTGGCAGGGTGCGGCGAGTGCCGCGCGGAGTACGACGCGGTGGCGGCGGTGTGCCTCGCCGCACGCGACGCGGCCGCCGAGGCGGACGCGCACTTCACGCCCGAACGGCTCGCCGCGCAGCAGGCGCACATCCTCCGCCGGCTCGAGAACGCCGAGCGACCGGCGCGGGTTCTGCCCTTCCCCTTGTCGACGCGCCCGTTCCCCGGCGTCCGGACCGGCGCGCGGCGCTGGATCGCCGCCGCAGCCGCCGCCGGACTGCTCACCGGCATCGTCGCGGGACGCGCGTTCGACTTTGGCAACCCCTGGCGGACCAGTTCTCTCTCCCAGACCCAGACCCTCGCGTCGTCGCGGGGGCGCCCGCCGGTCCTCACGGCCTCCGGCACGCCGGCAGCGGCCAGCGACGAGCGGCTCCTGGGCGAAATCGAAGCGGCCCTCGTCGAGCCGCGCGTCGACGAGCTGCGCGCGATCGACGCGCTCACGCCGCGGGTGCGGGAGGCGTCGTTCTCGCGATAAGTGCCCCCTCTCATCTTTCGTAAGGGCCTCGACCTGAAGGACGCGGTCGCGGGCGAGCTGGCCGCCGAGTACCACAGCGCCATCGTCGACCGCGTACGCGCAGCCGGCTTCCGCTACGAGGCCGGCCGGCTCACCGTTCACC
>JBOGJB010000346.1:0-17141 GCA_050745085.1 Vicinamibacterales bacterium | reverse complement strand
CGTCTCCCTGCACGCGCACCTGGCCGCTCCAGCTGCCGGCGGCGATGACGACACGATCCGTTTCGAGCGGACCCTCGTCGGTGTCCGCGGTCAATACGGTGCGCGCGCGACGAACGGCGCGGACCGACCGCCTCAGCACCTCGGCTCCACGTGCGACCGTCGCGCGCGCGAGCGCGCCCGTCATGACTTCCTGCGCGACAAAGCCGTGCGCCGGAACGAGGAGCGCGCCGGTCACGTCGGCCGTCAGCTGAGGCTCCCTCGCTCGCGCCTCGGCGGGATCGAGCCGGCGGCACTCGATCCCCGAGGCCTCGTGCGCCGATGCCTGCCGATCGAGCTCTGCGGCGGTCGCCTCGTCCAGCGCCACTTCGAGCGTGCCGGTGCGCACGTACTCGACGACTGTCCGGCCATCCGTGCGATCCGTGGTGTCCTCCGCGAGCCGCTCGATGAAGGTGTCGTAGAGCGCGAGGCTGCGCTCCGCGAGCGCACGGAACGGCCCGACCTGCTCCGCTTCGTGATACGGCACGAGCATGCCGGCAGACGCCTGCGTCGCGCCGCCGCCGATCGGACGCGGATCGACGAGGGTGACTGCGGCCCCGCGCTGCGCCAGCTCATGCCCAATCGCGCAGCCGATCACTCCCGCGCCCGCCACAAGTACGCGCACGGACGCATGATATAACCGGCCCCGTCTCGAAATAGCACATCGGTCTTTGACGTACGGGTCGGTCAGCGCTACGATCTCCGATTACGCCTAAGACGCCGAAGAGCGTCGCGGGGGAACCACCTGGCGTGTATCCGCGCCAAAGGGGCGAATCCGTTACGCCGAAGCCGCAAGGCGAAGGCGAACGGTAGAGGAACTCCAACCTCGAGCCCGTCAGCTAACCCCGTCGGCGGTTTGGAGGCCTGCCGTGTTCTCTCTCCTGTCACAGTCGGAGGGCGTCCGTCGTCGTCTGTCGGTGAACCTTGCGGCGGTGCTGACCGCGCTCGTCGCCGCAACGGTCATGGTGTGGTTTGTCGGATCGTCGAACCCATTCACGCCGGCGGGTTACGTCGGCTACCTCACGAAAGGTGCCGTGCTCGGGAAGTCGCGGTTCCACGGCGTCCAGAAGGGACCCACGTCGCCAGGACGCACGTGGCTGGTTCATGTGACGAACGTGAGCATCACGCCGTACACCTACACGGAGAACTTCACCGGCGAGGATGCCGTGCTCAGCCGCGACAACCTCAAGATTGCCTTCCGCGTGCACACGGTCTGGCGCGTGGACGAGGCAAGGATCCCGCTCTTCATGGAGCGTTACAGCACGACGATTCGCAACAGCGAAACCACCACGGCGCCTGATGCCGTCGTCGAAACCGCATACGGGAACTTCGTGCGCGAGCCGCTGCGCACCTTCGCGCGCGACGAGGTACAGCGGCGAAAGGGACTGGAGGTCAAGGAAGACCTGATCGCCATCGGCGAATCGGTGCTCACCCGCATCCGGCGCTACGCCGACGGCAGTCCATTTATCATCAGCAGCGTCGTCGTGGGCAACGTGCAGTATCCGGAAGAGGTGGCCAACGCGGTGTCGCGCAAGCTCGCGGCGACGCAGGAGCTGGAGCGGAAGGACACGGAGATCGAGATCGAGCGCAAGGAGCGGACCAAGCGCGAGGTCCAGGCCCAGGGTATCGCCAACGCGATGCAGATTATCCGTGGACAGCTGAGCCCGCTCTACGTCCAGCACGAGGCGATTGAGGCGCAGAAGCTGATGGTCAACTCATCGAACCATACGGTCGTATACATCCCGGTCGGTCCGATGGGCGTGCCGGTGACCGGCACATTCAGCACGACCGCGCCGCAGGGACCTCCTCGGTGATGTCAGCGATCAGATGGCCCGGCGCCGTGCTCGTCGTCCTGGTTCTTGCTACGACGGCCGGCGCCGCGGCGTGCCGCGGATGTGGCGTCGGCTCGGGCACCGAGCGCGCGGCGGACGATGCGGGACCGGCCGCTTCGAACCTGCTCCTCGTCACCATCGACACGCTGCGCGCTGACGCCGTCGGCGCGTACGGGGCCTCGTCCGCGCGAACTCCAGCGCTGGACGCCCTGGCGGCGGAAGGCGTGCGGTTCGATCGTGCGTTCGCGCCAACGCCCATCACGCTGCCGTCGCATGCGAGCCTGCTGACCGGCCTGTATCCGCCTGGGCACGGCGCGCGGCACAACGGGATCGCTATGCGTGCAGACGTGCCGACGCTGGCCACCTCCTGCGAGAAGGCTGGACTTGCGACGGCGGCGTTCGTTTCGGCCTTCCCTCTCGATCGCCGCTTCGGCCTCGCGCGCGGGTTCGGCCAGTACGGGGACCGGTTTCCGCGCGGTCCCGACATGCGCCCGCTCAACGAGCGGCCGGGCTCGTCGACGGTGGACCAGGCGATCGGCTGGCTGGTGGCACGCGGCTTCAGCCGCGTCTCAGACAAAACGAGCCTAAAGGCTCGTGCCACCCGCTTCTTTCTCTGGGTTCATCTCTTCGAGCCCCACGCGCCGTACGGAAACCCGCGCGACGGCCGGCCGGCGATCGATCGTTATGCAGACGAGGTCGCCGAAGCGGATCGCCAAGTTGCTCGCCTGCTGGAGGCGCTCGGCCCCGCGAAACCGACGACGCTTGTCATCGCCGCCGGCGATCACGGCGAGGCGTTTGGCGAGCACGGAGAGATCGGCCACAGCATCTTCCGCGGCCCGCGCGCCACGCGGTAGATCGGGGCCGGAGATGCGCGACACGACCGTCTCCAGCTCGGACGCACGCGCCGGCTCCTCACGCGCGCGATCAGTCGCCTCACCCGGATCGCGTGCGACGTCGAACAGCTCTGACCGCGGCGCGGCGATGTACTTCCAGCCGTCGCGCCTGACGCTGCGCAGCGCGCTCCAGCCGAAGTCGAGGAGCGGCGCGAAGGACTCTGCGTAAAGGGTTCTCTGTGGGGCCTCGGTGGAGCGCGGGCCTCTCAGGCCCGCGCTCAGATCGACGCCATCGGCGGGAACGGCCGCAACGTCAATTATCAGATTGACGGCGGCGACAACAACGACGACACCGTCGGCGGCCTCCTCCAGCTCTTCCCGCTCGAGCAATCCAGGAATTCAACTTCGTCACCTCGCGCTACAAGGCGGAGTACGGCCGCAGCAACGGCGGCGTCATGAACATCGTTACCAAGAGCGGCACGAACGATCTCCACGGGAGCTGGTTCACGCTGTTCCGCGACACCTCGATGAACTCGATCACGGAGACCGAGAAGCTCGCCGACGCGGAGAAGCAGGATTACCGCCGCTGGCAGTACGGAGGGAGCGTCGGCGGTCCGATCGTGACGGACAAGGTCCACTACTTCGCGGCGTACGAGCGAACGCAGCAGGACACCTTCCAGGTCGTGAACACACTGGGGTTGTTCCCCAACCTCGACGGAATCTTCTCCACGCCCTACCGCGAGAACCTGTTCACGGTCAAGGCGACGATGAACCTGAACCCGGCGCACTACGTGTCCGTGCGGTACGGCCGCAACGCGAACACGCAGCCGTACGGCGCCAGCCCGACGTCGCCGCCGAGCAACTGGGGGACGAGCGAGAACACGTTCAACTCGATCAACGCCAACTACAACTGGGTCGTCGGCGGGTCGATGCTGAACGAGGTCATCTTCCAGTATGCGGACTTCGGCAACTTCATCAGCGCGAACAGCGGCGACCCGACACAGATCTTCCCGAACGGCGTCACGATCGGGCAGAACGGAAACACGCCACAGGCGTTCTCCAACCCCTTGATGCCCGCGAGCAGCCCGGCGGCCCCGGCCGCCTGCACCTTCACGTAGTTCGGGTTGAGCGACTGATCGACCTGGATGCCGTCGATGTAGTCGTAGCGCAGGCCCAGGTTCACCGTGATGCGCGGCGACACGCGCCAGTCGTCCTGGACGTAGAACGCGTACTGGTCGAGCGGGATGTTCGCTTCGGCCGCGCCGCCGTTCCGCGTCACGGTCCCCAGCGGTCCGTTCACGTCGTCGGTCAGCCCAAGGAAGACAGCAACAACTGGCAACCGCGCATCGGCTTCGCATGGGAGGCGGATACGACCAGAGGGACGCGGAGGGCGGAGTCGTACACGAGCATCCCGTGGGTCGGCTCCCCATGGTCGCCGAGGCTCTCGCCATGGTCGCCGGCGACCGCGACGACGAGCGCGCTCCCGATGGTCCGCTCGCGCGCCGCGCGCATGAGCCGGCCGAGCTCGGCATCCGCGTACGCGATCTCCCCTTCGTACGCCCGCCCGCCGGCCCGTGTCGCGTACTCGGTGGGCGGCGCGTACGGGGCGTGCGGATCGTAGAGATGCGCCCATAGGAAAAATGGCTGCGATCGATCGGACGGCGCGACAAGCCACGCCAGCGCGGCATCGACGACCGCTCTCGCCGGCCGTTCCGCTTCGAGCGCCGAGGGCGCGTCCGAGTCGCGCGGGATGCGGTCGTCGTAGACGTCGAAGCCGCCGTTCAGGCCAAAGCTCGCGTCGAGGACGAAGGCGCCGACGAACGCCCCGGTGCGATAGCCGCGCTTGTCGAGAAGTCCCGCGAGCGCGGCACGCGATCCGTCGAAGCGCGATCCGTTCTCGCGCACGCCGTGCGCGGGCGGCAACGCACCCGTCATGATCGTGACGTGCGACGGGAGCGTGAGCGGCGCGTTCGCACGCGCCGCGGTGAACCGAACGCCTGACGCCGCGAGCGCGTCGATCTCCGGCGTCATCGACCGTCCGCCTGCCCCGAGCCCCGCCGAGGAGACGCGGTCGGCGCGGAGCGTGTCGATCGTCACGAGCAACACGCTGGCGTTGGTCGCAACCGGCCCGCCCGGCGGCTTTCCTGCGCAAGCCACGACGATGCCGGCGATGACAGCGATCGCCAGCCGCGTCAGGTTAACCGCCCGCACAAAACTGCCCTACATGCCGTCCCTATCATCCGTGCAATCCGTGTAATCCGTGGCTCACGTGATCCGCGTCATCCGTGGTTGCGTAGTCAGTGTAATCCGTGGTTGCGTGGTATAACACGCGCGCATGCTGCCGCCCGCCGTGCGCCACCTCGTGTATCGGAAGTTCCTCGAGACCGGCCGGGCGCCAGCGGCGGCCGATTTGGCGGGCGAGCTGGACGCCTCGCCCGAAGCGGTGCAGGCGGCGCTCAAATCGCTCGAGGCGGAGCATGCCCTCGTGCTCGCACCGACCACGGCCGGCACGGTCTGGATGGCCCATCCGTTCTCGAACGTGCCCACCGACCACCGTGTGCTCTCCAACGATCGAAGCTGGTGGGCGAACTGCGCCTGGGACGCGCTCGGGGTTGTCGCGCTTCTGCACCGCGATGCCGACATCCGATCCCGCTGCGCGTGCTGCGCGGGGCCGACGACGATCAAAGCGCGCGATGGTTTCCTCCGCGGCGATGCCGTCATCCACTTCGTCGTGCCGCCGCGCCGTTTCTGGGAGAACGTCGCCTACACCTGAGCGACCATCTGCTTCTTCCGGTCGGAGGAGCACGTCGAGCGCTGGTGCACGGCCCGGGGAGAGACGAAGGGGGCCACCGTCGACCTGGGGATCGCGTGGCGTCTCGCGCGCCCGTGGTACGGCGACCGGCTGGACCTCGACTGGCAGCCGAAGAGCCCTCAGCGCATGCGCGAGCTCTTCGAGAGCGTCGGCCTTACCGACGAATTCTGGGCGGTGTCGTAGACAGTTGACCTTCAGTCGGCCGATCCCAGAGCGCCATTATTTCTCGATCTTCAGAAGCTCGACATCAAATACGAGCATGCCGCGCGGCTTGCCCGGCTGGCCCTTGTACGCCAGGTCCTGCGGGATCCAGAAGCGCGTCTTCTCGCCTTCGACCATGAGCTGCACGCCTTCGGTCCAACCCTGGATGACCTGATCGAGTCCGAAGCTCGCGGGCTGGCCGCGCGTGATCGAGCTGTCGAACATCTTGCCGTCGGTCGTCCAGCCCGTGTAGTGCACGGTCACGCGCGACGAGGACGACGGCCGTTTCGAGCCCGTCCCGGACCTGATCACTTCGTATGAGAGGCCGCTGCCCGTCCGCTTCGACTCGGCGGGCGGCTTGGCGACGTCGGCTGGCGCCGCGGTCGGCGATGATTGATAGTCCATAAGCTCCACGTCAAAAACGAGCATGCCCTTGGGACGGCCTTCGGCGCCCTTGTACGCAAGCGATTCCGGAATCCAGAAGCGGCGCTTCTCGCCGACGACCATCAACTGCACCCCCTCGCCCCAGCCAGGGATCACACGATCGAGCGCGAAGGTCGACGGCTTGCCGCGCACCACCGAGCTGTCGAACATCTTGCCGTCGGTCGTCCAGCCGGTATAGTGCACGGTCACCACGTCGGTCCTCGCCGGATGGTCGCTTCCCTTCCCCGCCTGAATCAGCTTATGCGCGAGGCCGGACGCGGTCTTCTGTGCGTCGGCCGGCGGCGCCGCAACGTCAGACGGCGCCGGCGGCGGCGGCGCCTGGGCGGAGATTGAGGGCGTGAATGTGTAGGTCAGTGCGAGCAGCAGAACGGAAGAGGCGGCAGTACGGCGAAGTGACATGGGGTGAATCATGTCACACACGAGGGAAACGGACGCACGGAGCATTCAATCAAACTCCCGCTTCGGAGTGCTCTGCTCGGCTCCGACGCGTCCGGGCACGATGTCGGCCCTGAAGTAGTTCTCGCCTCGCACGCTGGAACCGGCAAGCCGGCGCAGCAGGTTGATCTGCCCGACGTGCGTCAGCGCGTCTGCGATCGCGCCCTGAAAGATCTGCTCCGCGGGATAGCCGAGGGGCTGCCCCGACGTCAGGTAGGCGTCGAGCGCCGCGAGCCCCGCGAATAACCGCTGGACGTCATCCTCCCATGATTGCGGCGTCGAGTCGTTCCAGCGCTGCTGCCCTTGCGCCTGCGACAGTGCCCAGTCGAGCAGGTCGCAGACGTGCGCCAGGATCTGCCCCGGCGTGCGCGTCGTCTCGCCGGCGCGAAACGCGCCGAATCCGGCCGGGGCGTCCCGGACCGCCTTGCCGCCCCGATATGCCAGCGTCGCGACGGTGTGGCGAAGAAACTCGCGCTGCGCTACTGTCATTCGGCAGTTCCTGGTGCTTAGTTCTTAGTGCTTAGTCTGCGTGTGTAGTATGTCGCCGACGCGCGAGCTGTGGAAGTGCCCGACGTGCGGACATCGTTTCGTCACGCCCAACATCTGGCATTCCTGCGGCCGGTACCGCATCGAGGATCATTTCGCCGGCAAGGAGCCCCTCGTTCGCCAGCTGTTCGATCGGCTCGAGGCTGTCATCCGCGGCTTCGGACCGGTCAACGTCTACGCGCAGAAGACCAGCATCGTCTTCCAGGTCCGCGTCCGCTTCGCGCGGGCGATGCCGAAGAAGCATCGGCTGGACTGCCACTTCTGGCTCAAGCGCCGTGTCAGCCATCGCAGGCTGACAAAGGTCGAACATCTTCTGCGAAAGGACTGGATTCACTCGTTCCGGCTGACAGCGCCCGAGGATCTCGACAAGGCCCTGGTGAAACTGCTGAGGGAATCCTACAAAGTGGGATGTCAGGACGCCAGTTCCTAGTGCTTAGTTCTTAGTGCTTAGTGTAACTGCGCTCGCGACTGTCTTCGCTGAGTGAGCGTAGTTCCGTCAGCAGTCGTCGCGTGCAGCGCTACATTCCTCAACGCCAGAAGGGCGTGCGGCGAGACGACGTACCCCCGTCAGCGAAGACAATTGCGAGCGAAGTCTCCCTAAGAACTAAGCACTAGGCACTAAGAACTATCTTGCCGCCGAATCGGTTGTCGTCCGTTTCTCCGCCGCCTTTCCCGCGTCCAGATCGTTCCAGTTCAGGATCGCGTTGAAGCCGAGGAAGAAGCTGCCCTGCGTCTCCCACCGCCAGTAGGGACGATTGGCGAACATGACGACGTGCCCTTTGCCGACGGTCGCGTCCAGTGCAACGGCGCGGCCCGCGAGCGCCTGACCGCCGACGAGGGCGCCCGACAGCAGCATGTCATTCGGATCGGTCGGGAACCTGAGGATGACGCGCGGCGCGCGCTCGTCGATGTTGAACCCGAACGCGCGCGCCATCTGACGCAGCTCTGCCGCTTCGTCCACCATCGGCCGCTGCGGACGTCGAGTCTGTTCCTGCGGCTCGAGCGACGCGAGTGTCTCGGGGACCGCGTTCGGTGTCAGGTTCTGGCCCACGCCGGGAATCTGCTGTCCGCCGCCGCCGAAGCCACCGAACCCGCCCGGACCGACGCGCAGGACCGGCGCCTGGTTGAAGTACACCGCGAGCGCGTTCTGATCGTAGCCGTACGCGATCGGGCTCTTCTTGTCGGCAAAGACCGCCTTGAGCACCGACCCGCGCACGAAGAGCCCCTGCGGCTCCTCGATCGTCACCCCCTGCATCAGCCCGTACTCCGGGAAGATCGTCGTCGTCGAACCCTCGACGATGAGCGTCCCTCCCTCCTGAACGAACTTCGCCAGCTCGGTGAGCCCCTGGAGGCCCATGCCGCCGCGGATGTCGTCACTCTGGTCCTGCACGCCGAGATTCGGCGTGAGCTCGCTCTTCTTGTACGGTATCGGATCGCCAATCATCGGCAGTCCGTTGACCTGCGACTGCGCGTCGCCGCCGATGTGCGGAAGGACGATGACGTCGTACTTCGCGCGCAGGTTTCCCTCACGCAGCTTCTGATCCGCGAAGTAGGTGTAGGGGACCTTGAACTTGTCGAACGCCATCCGGACCCAGCCCTCGTCCTGCGTCCGCGCCCACGAGTGGACGTAGCCGATGCGTGGGACCTCGAGGTCGTGCGTCTTCACGGTCGGCGCGCCGCTGACGGCGAACGCGGACAGGCCGAGCGTCTTGATCGCCGGCTCGAGCTTCGCGCGGTCGGCGCCGGGCACGATGACCGCTCCTGCCGTGAACTTGCGCCCCCCTGACTCGAAGTCCTCTTCGGCCGCGAGCATCTTCACGCCCGCGTTCTGGAACCGGAACGTGGCGAGCGTGTTGTCAGTGTTGTGCTCGACGATGAGCGTGTCCCCTGTGCCGCTCGTCGTCCCCGGCACGCTGACGTCCTGCGCCACGAGCGTCATCGGCTGGTCGAGAACGGCTTTGTCGTCGACCTTCGACGCCTTGATGTTGCGGAGAAGCGGGAAGCTCCAGCCCGTGTCGTCGTACGGCCGCGGGTTGGCGGCAGGATAGAACTGCGTGTCGAGCAGGACATCCACGAGCGTGCTGTACGGCTGGTCCATGCGGACGATGTAGTCCCCGGCGTTGATCGTCGCGCCGCCGGATCCCCACGCGGCGCTCGCGGTGTGGACCTCGGCCCCCTGCAGCCGCAGCAGGTTGATCATCTCCGCGGCCTCGACCTTGCGCCGCTGGCCCGCGGGGATCACCCACGCGTACGGCGCCTGCGCCTTACCGCGCTCGACCGCGCGCTTGTACTTCAGGTAGTAGTTCTCGAGGAACGTCTGGCCGTTGCGCGCGACGTAGTTCATCGCGATGAGCAGCGCCGACTGCTGCATGTTGACGTTGTTCCGCGGTCCCCATTTGATCGACGGCAGCGGCGGGTTCGGGCGATACCACTCGCGGCTCGTCGTCGTGACGGGCACGTTCAGCTCGTAGTTCTCGCCGCGATAGCTCTGGGTCTCGTAGAATCGCCCGATCGAGTTGTGCATGTTCGCGACCCAGAACAGGTAGTTCGGGACCCAGCCGTCGTAGAAGTTGTAGGTCCACACGCCCGGGACGCCGCGCTTGGCCATCTCGCTCGTCTCGGTCTTCGCGAGCAGCCACCACTCGTCGACGGTGATCGGGTCGATCGACGTGTTGTACGGGCCCGTGCCGGTCGACGTGTAGAGATACGTCACCGATTCGTGCAGGTCGTGCCAGACCGTCGGGTGCCACTGCAGGAACGTGCTGAGCATGTTCCGCGTCAGGTTGAGCGAGACGCCCATCGCGTCGCGGTTGTTGTCGTGCGCGACGTAGTGGCCCCAGTAGACGAGCGGCGGCGGCGTCTTGCCGGTCTTCTTCTGGTAATAGAAGTTGTCGACCTGCTTGTCACGGCCGTCCACTTCGGTCGCCGGCGTGAACATGAAAATCGAGTTGTTGCGGATCGTCTGGATGAACGGCGTCTCCTCGACGATCATCCGGTAGGCCAGCTCCATCAGCATCTCGGGGCTGCCGGTCTCCGGCGAGTGGATGCTGCCGAGCGCGTAGTAGATGGGCTTGCCGGTCTGGACGAGCTGCTTCGCCTGCGCCTCGGTGAGCTTCCGCGGATCGGTGAGCTGCGCGGTGATTTGCTTGTACTTGTCGAGCGACCTGATCGTCGCCTCGTCCGCGATCGCGACCGCGACCATGTCGCGGCCCTCGTCGCTCTTCCCGATCGTCCACATCGTCATGCGGTCCGACGCCTTGTCGAGCGCGTCGAGGTACCGAACGATGTCCTTGTGATAGGTGAGGTTCCCAGGCTCGCCCACGATCCTGCCGAAGAACTTGAGTGGTGACGGGATCGTGTCGGAGGCAGGCAGGTGATCGACGAGCTCGGTGATGATCCGCGGATCCTGCGTATGCTCCTTGATCTTGCGCGTGTAGGCTTCGTCCAGTGTCTGCGGCTTCGCCGACTGGCGGGTCGCCTGGGCCGACGGGGCCGCGGCGGCCGTCGCAACAACGTAGAGCGCGACGGCGAGTAAAAGGCCGGACCGCGCGAGCTTCGTCATGGAATCCTCCACGGAACCCCGCATTTAACCACAACTGGCAGCCGGCTTGCAGCGTCGAACCCCGTGCTGGCGTATCTGCGGGTACCGATCGGCTGGGGCGACGTCCTGAAGCGGACGGCGAAGGAAAGTCTGGCCGACGACATCATGAGCCTGTCGGCCCAGCTTGCCTACTACTTCTTCCTCTCGCTCTTCCCGGCGCTGCTTTTCCTCGTCGCGCTGGCCAGCTTCTTCCCGGTGGCCAACTTCATGGACGAGGCGGTGCGCTATCTGGGACGCGTCGCGCCGCCCGACATCGCCAGCTTCTTCCTCGAGCAGATCCGCAAGATCTCGGAGAGCGACGACGGCGGGATCCTGACCTTCGCGTTCCTGTTCACGATTTGGAGCAGCTCGGGCGCGATGGTGTCGATCATCAGCACGATGAACACGGCCTACGACATCGAAGAGTCGCGCCCGTGGTGGAAGACGCGGCTCATCGCGCTCGGTCTCACCGTCGGTCTCGCGCTGTTCACCCTGATATCGTTCGCGCTCGTCATCGCGGGACCGACCTTCGGCGAGCGCCTGGCCGAGATGCTGCGCCTGGGGCCGGCGTTCGTACGAACGTGGAACATCCTGCAATGGCCGGTCGTGTTCACGCTCGTCGTCACCGCGATCGGCATCATCTACTACTGCGCGCCCGACGCCGACCAGGATTGGGTCTGGATCACGCCCGGGGCTGTCCTTGCCACGCTGCTGTGGCTCGTCATCTCGCTCGGGTTCAAGGTGTACCTGGCGAACTGGGGGAACTACAACGAGACGTACGGCGCGCTCGCCGGCGTCATCATTCTTCTTCTGTGGTTCTACCTGTCTGGCCTGGCGATTCTTGCCGGCGCGGAGATGAACGCGGAGATCGAACACGCATCGCCGTACGGCAAGGCGCCTGGGGAGAAAGTGCCCGGGACAAAGAAGAAGATCGGCGTGCGCGCGATGCGCGAGTTTGAAGCGCGCCTGCGCGCGGGGCAACCCTCCGTCGCTGCACGCGCGGCGACCGCTGGGGGACACGAACCGAACTGCGATGTCGAGCGTGGCACCCGTCGGCCCGACCTCAAACCGAGCGACCTTCTCATCGGCGCGATCGCCCTTTTGCCGCCGGTCATCGGCCTCGCGCGAACCCTCGGACGCTCGCGGCGGCGCCGGGCCTAGGCGGCTGGGTGACACGTGTCCTCCGTCCGGGTCGTCATCCCGGGCTGAAAACCCGCTAAAATGGGCCTTTTCCCGGGGTACGGCTCTTGCTGTCCCCACTGACATGATTTCCAAGCCGGCGGTGATCGCGGTCCTCGCCGCCTTGTGTGTCGCCGCCGCGGGGGGCGGCGCCTACCTGGCCGTGCGGCAGATCGGCGCGACGCCCGCCGTGGAGCGGTCGGCGCTGACCACGGCTGAGTCTGAATCGGCCGCCCCGGCGGCCGTCGCGCCTTCGGCGGTCACGCCCGCCACGACCACGGATACCGTCGTTCCGATCAATGACAATCCGACCCCGGCAGTCGCGCGCAACCGGCGTCCGGCTCCCTCGTCGCCGTCAGCTCGGGAAGCGCATCGCGCGCCCCGCGCTGCGACGACCGCGCCGGCTCGGACCCCAGAACAGCCGCCCGTGACGGCCCCCGCGCCTGAGCCCGTGCCGCAGCCGTCGACGCCCACGCCTTTCCCCGAACCGCCGCGTGAGGGAACTGCTGTTGGCGAGCGTCTGCCGGAGCGCGAGCCGGCGCCGGTGCCGGCAGCCCGCACCTTCGAGGAGCTCGTCGTCGAGGCCGACTCGGTGATCGGGCTGCAGATGGAAACCACGCTGACGACCGAGCGGGCACGGCTCGAGGATCGGGTCGAGGCGCGCGTCACACGCGAGGTCATGGTCCGCGATCGCACCGCGATTCCCGCCGGCGCGCGGATGATCGGATCGGTGTCGCTCGTCGAGAAGGGCGGAAAGGTGCGCGAGCGCGCGCGGCTCGGCGTACGCTTCCACACGCTGGTGCTCGGCGATGGGACGACGCTGCCGGTCCAGACCGACACGATTTTCAGGGACGGCGACTCGCCGGCCGGCGAGAGCGCGGCCAAGATCGGCGGCGCCGCGGTGGGCGGCGCCATCCTCGGCGCGATCTTCGGCGGCGCGAAGGGCGCGATCATCGGCGGCTCCACCGGCGCGGGGGGTGGCACCGCAGCCGTGATGTCGGGGGACCGGAAGCCGGCCGTGCTGACCGCGGGCAGCAGCGTCACGGTCAGGCTGTCGGCGCCCGTCACCGTGACGGTCGAGCGAGAACAGGAACCCCGCCTATAATCCGCGTCGTGAACGCGGACGACTTCCGAGCACACGGCCATCAGCTCGTAGACTGGATCGCGGAGTACCTGGAGCACTCCGACAGGTACCCGGTCCTGTCGCGCGTCGCACCCGGAGACGTCCGCCGCGCGCTGCCAGCCGACGCGCCGCGCGATGGTGAGCCGTTCGACGCGATCTTCGCCGACTTCGAGCGCGTCATCCTTCCGGGCATCACCCACTGGAACCATCCCGGCTTTTTCGCGTACTTTGCGATCACGGGCAGCGGCCCGGGCGTGCTCGCCGAGTTCCTGTCGGCGGCGCTGAACGTGCAGGCGATGCTCTGGCGCACGTCTCCGGCGGCGACCGAGCTGGAGGAGGTCGCGCTCGGGTGGCTCCGAAAGCTGCTCCATCTCCCGGACGGGTTCGAAGGCGTCATCTATGATACGGCGTCGATCGCCAGCCTGCATGCGCTCGCGGCCGCGCGCCAGGCAGCGATCCCCGGCGTCGGCGAGCGCGGGCTGGCGGGGCGCACCGACGTCCCGCCGCTGCGCGTGTACGCGTCCGAGCATGCGCACTCGTCCATCGACAAGGCGGTCGTGCTGCTCGGGCTCGGCCGCGACGGGCTCCGCCGGATTCCCGCCGACGATCGGTTTCGCCTGCTTCCAGCCGCGTTGGAGGCGGCGATCGCCGAGGACCGCGCCGCCGGCATCCGGCCGATCGCGACCGTGGCAACGGTCGGCACCACCTCGACGACGAGCGTCGATCCCGTGCCGGCCATCGCGGACGTCTGCGCGCGCCACGGCCTGTGGCTGCACGTGGACGCGGCCTACGCTGGGGTCGCCGCGATGGTCCCCGGCTGTGAGGCGACGCTCGCCGGCTGCGACCGCGCCGACTCGCTCGTTGTCAATCCGCACAAGTGGCTGTTCACGCCGTTCGATTTGAGCGCGTTCTACACGCGGCGGATGGACGACGTCCGGGCCGCGTTCAGCCTGACGCCGGAGTACCTCCGCACGACCGAAGTCGGGGACGCGCGCAACCTGATGGACACGGGCATCCAGCTCGGGCGCCGCTTCCGCGCGCTGAAGCTGTGGATGGTGCTGCGCCACTTCGGCAGCGAGGGGCTTCGCACGCGCCTCGCGGAGCACATGCGACTCGCGCGGCTATTCGCGGCGTGGATCGACGCCGACCCGTCGTTCGAGCGGCTTGCGCCGGTGCCGTTCTCCGTCGTCTGCTTCCGCGCGCGCCCGGCGGCGATCGCTGACAACGCGGCGGCGCTGGATGCGCTCAACGAGCGGCTGCTCGATCGCGTGAACGCCAGCGGCGAGGTGTTCCTTTCGCATACGCGGCTGAACGGGGTGTTCACGATCCGTCTCGCCATCGGTCACCTCCGCACGGCTGAGCCGCACGTACGGCGCGCGTACGACCTCCTCGGCGCCGAGCTCAGCCGTCTCTAGCTCAGCGGCTGCCTGGCCTCCCGCTTGCAGCGTACCGAGCGCGCACTTGGCACAGGAGGTTTCCATATGCAGGTTCGTAAGATCATTCTCGCCACGACGGCCGCCCTCGCGATCATCGCGGCCGCGCCGGCCACGGCGTCCGCAGACTGGACGTTCTCCCCGTTCATCGGCTCGACGTTCAACGGGGAACTGAACGACGTTGATCTCGACCAGAGTACTCAGAACAAGCTGAGCTGGGGCGGATCGCTGATGTGGATGGGCGAAGGGATCGCCGGATTCGAAGTCGACTTCGGCTACACGCCCGACTTCTTCTTCAGCGACAACGACAACGAAGTCGACTTCATCGGCGACGGCAACGTGACAACGTTCATGGTCAACGCCGTGATCGGAGCCCCGATCGGTGGCGACACCGGCCGCGGGTTGCGGCCGTACGCCACGGGCGGCGTCGGGCTCGTCCGACAGCGGGTCGACGACGTCGAGGACATATTCGACGCCGACAGGAACTCGTGGGGGTTCAACCTCGGCGGCGGCGTTCTCGGCATGTTCAGCGACACGGTTGGAATCCGCGGCGACCTCCGCTGGTTCCGCCAGTTCACGAACAACAGCGACGGCCTCGACGATCTGGATTTTGATCTATCCGGGCTGAGCTTCTGGCGCGGGACCGTTGGCGTGACCTTCCGTTTCGGATCTTAGCGCGCTGAGCTCGAAGGAGAGCGCAGAGACGACCTGGAACGCAGAGCGCGCGGAGAACGCAGAGGGAGTTCTAGGGGAATCTCTGCGTCCTCCGCGTGCTCTGCGTTAGATCCGTCTCTGCGGGCTCCCGTTCACTCCGCGCTCTCCAAGCGCCAGCGCTCCAGCCACCCGTCCTGAGTCTTCTCCACGGCGACCACCCCGTGCTGCGGAAACGTCACGTCGGCCTCCGCCGATCCATGCGTGAGCAGCGCGAGAATTCTCGGCAGGTTCGGCATGTGCCCGACGAGCATCAGGTCCAGGTCTTCGCCGGCCAGAAGAAGGTTGATCGTCTGTGGGGGATCGGTCGGTTGGAGGCCCCGCTGGGCGGTGAACACCGCCAGCGGGTTGCAGAGGCGCCAGAACGCCTCGGCGGTCTGGCGCGCGCGGAGCTTGCCGCTATGGCAGATGACGTGCGGCTTCACGCCGCGCGACGCCGCGGTCGTCGCGAGCCATTCGGCGTGCGTGCGACCGGCTCCGGACAACGGCCGTTGGGGATCCACGTCCGGGCCGACGGCGTCTGCGTGATGAACTAAGTAAACGAACACGGCACAAGTGCTAGCGTCTGTCAGCGTCCTTTAGCCACAGCCGGAGTGCGTTGAGCTGCTGCGCGACCGCGTATGGCGCGGTGGACTGGGGCGTGCGCTTGGCGGCGACCGACGCCGCTGCGCTCACGCGCTCCCTGACGTCGTCGCCGAACAGCTCGCTGAACCCGCGCCACTCGTCCGGCGTGAGCGACTCGAAGCCGCGGTTCTCATCCAGGAGCCGCCGCACCATCCCTCCGACCAGCTCGTGCGCGCTCCTGAACGGCGTCCCGCGCGAGACCAGATAGTCGGCGACGTCGGTGGCGAGGAGCAGACCCGACGCCGCGCGCGCCGCGCGCGCGCGATCGAGCGCGAGCCCGGCGACGACGGTCCGCGTGGCCGACAGAGAGCCCGCGAGCGTGTCCTCCGCGTCGAACACCGCTTCTTTGTCTTCCTGGAGATCCTTGTTGTACCCGGAGGGGAGCCCCTTCATCGACGCGAGCCAGCCCGCGAGCGTCCCGATCGCGCGGCCGGCCTTCCCCCGGACCAGCTCCAGCGGATCCGGGTTCTTTTTCTGCGGCATGAGGCTGCTGCCGGTCGCGACCGCGTCCGCCAGCAGGAAGAACCCGAACTCCTCGCCGGTGAAGAGAATCAGATCCTCGGCCAGCCGGGAGAGGTGCACCATCGCGAGCGACGCGGCGTGCAGGAACGACGAGACGAAATCGCGATCGCTCGACGCGTCGAGGCTGTTCGCGACGACCCGGGAGAAGCCGAGGCGGGCGGCGAGCGCGCGCGTGTCGATCGCGTAGTTCGTGCCGGCGATCGCCCCCGAGCCGAGCGGCAGCGCGTCCGCCTCGTCGCCGGCCGCCCCGAGCCGCGCGTGATCGCGGCGAAACGCGGCGGCATGCGCGAGTAGAAAGTGCGCGACGAGGACGGGCTGCGCCCGCCGCAGGTGCGTGTACGCCGGGATGACCGCGTCTCCGGCCGCGGACGCCTGGTCGGCGAGCGCCGCGATGAGCTGCACGGCGTCGTGCTGGAGGCTGGCGATGCGCCGCCGCAGGTAGAGCCGGAGGTCGACGGAGACCTGCTCGTTGCGCGACCGGCCGGTGTGGAGGCGGCGCCCGGTGTCGCCGATCCGCTCGACGAGCTTCCGCTCGACGAAGGAGTGGACATCCTCGTCGAGGGTTCCTGGGGTTCCTGGGGTTCCTAAGGTTCCTGAGGTTCCTGAGGTTCCTGGGGTTCCTGGGGTTCCGGGTTCGAGAAATGCTGGATTCCGGCGTGCCTCGTCCAGGATTGCAGTGAGCCCCTCGCGGATCACGCGGCCGTCGTCCCGAGACAGCGCGCCCGCCCCTTCGAGCGCCTCGACCCACGCGACGCTCCCGGTCACGTCATCCTCGAAGAGCCGGCGGTCGAAACGGAACGACGCGCCCCACGCGAAGACGGCCGGGTCGG
>JBOGJB010000345.1:0-5215 GCA_050745085.1 Vicinamibacterales bacterium | reverse complement strand
CGGCAGGCGTGAAGAACCCCTACGACTTTACGACCGTCACGCCGCGCTTCGGCGTCACGTACGCGCTGACTGAGAGTCGGAAGACGCTGGCGCGGGCGAGCTACTCGACGTTTGCGTCGCAGCTCGGCGCCGCGCACGCGGCGTTCGTGTCAGCCATTCAGTACTCGTACATCTACTACTACGCGGTGGATAGCAACGGCAACCAGACCGCCGAGCGGGGTGAGATCCTGTTCAACCTCGGCAACGCCGGCTACGTCGGGTTTGATCCGGCAAACCCGACCGCGGCGAGCAGCATCAACGTCGTTCGGGATCCGCATTCCCCGCGCACACACGAGCTGCTCTTTGGCCTCGACCATGAACTGATGGCGAACTTCGGCGTGTCGGGAACGTTCACGTGGCGGCGCTACAACGATGTGCTATGGACACCCCGCATCGACGTGCGCCGCGATGACTACGTGCAAACCGGCACGTTAACGGGCAACGCCGAGCCGGTCGGCAGCTTCAGCGTTCCGTTCTACGCGATCCGCGCGTCGGCGATTCCCCCTGGTGGTGGGCGAGAGTCCACCAACCGAGAGAGCTACCACCAGCGGTTCTTGGGCTTTGAGCTGAGCGCGACGAAGCGCATGTCGAACCGCTGGATGGCACGGCTCGGGTTCTCGACGAACGATCATCGCGAGTACTTCGACGATCCGAATCTCTCCATCGAGGATCCGACACCGACGCCAGCCAACCCGCTAAAGGAGGGCGGGCTGGTGGTACGCCAGACGACCGGCAGCGGCAAGAGCGGCATCTTCATGATCCTGCCGAAATACCAGTTCATCGCGAACGGGCTCTGGCAGGGGCCGTGGGGCATCAATCTTGGCGCCAACATCGTAACCCGTCAGGGCTTCGCCCAGCCGTACTTCAGGAGCCGGGTCGCGACCACTGACCCGCTGCAGGGCAGCAAGAGCGTCCTGTTTACGCCGGACGTGGGCGAGCACCGGCTGCCGGCGGTCACGTCGTTCGACTTCCGGATCGAGAAAGCGTTCAGGATCCAGCGTGCGAATCTAATCTTCGATGTGGATATCTTCAACTTGACCAACGAGGCAACGGTCTTGGGTCGCCAGTACGATCTGCGGCTGACGGGGCCGACCGGTTACAATCAGATCCTCGAGGTCATGAACCCGCGGATCCTGCGGCTGGGGATGCGCATCAACTTCTAGCCGCGGATCACCGCGGATACGCGCGGATCGGCCAGCCCCGGAGCTTCACGTCGAAGCTCCGGGGTTTTTCGTTTGTGCGGGCGCACCCTCAGGTACACTGGCGGGAGCCCTGCGCATTGGGCATTGGGCATTCGGCATTGGGCATTGACATGGATCTGAAGAGAGTTGCGACAGCGATTGCCGCCGCACTGCTCCTGGCTGCGGCCGGGTCAGCCCAGACGCGCGGCATGGGGCGCGTCAACGGCAAGGTGGCCGACGAATCCGGGAAGGGAATCGAAGGGGTCAACGTCCGCGCGACCTTGGCGGCCGGCGGCGACCCCGTGACGGCGAAGACGAACCGGAAGGGTGAATGGGTGCTCGCGGGCATCGCGCCCGGGACCTGGAACATCGACTTTGAGAAGGAAGGCTGGGAGCCGCGGAACATCTCGCTCCCGGTCGCCGAGCTGACCCGCATCCCGCCGGTCGAGATCACGATGAAGCCGGCGGCGGCGAAGATCGATCCGAACGTCGAAATCAAGGCCGAGCTGCAGAAGGCGGCGACGCTTCTGAACGAGCGTAAGTTCGCCGACGCGCGCGCGATCTACGAGTCGCTGCTCGCGAAGTACCCCGAGGTGCACCAGCTCCACCCGCTAATCGCCCGAACGTGGCATGCCGAGAAGAACCTCGACAAGGCGATCGAGCACCTGCGGATCGCGTCCGAAAAGATACCGGACAACGTCGAGACGAAGCTGCTGCTCGGCAACACGCTCGTCGAGGCGGGGAAGGTGGACGAGGGGAAGCAGATCCTCTCGAGCATCGATCCCGCCAGGATCACCGACCCGACGGTGCTGCTGAACGTCGGCATCACGCTCATCAACCAGGGCAAGGCGCAGGACGGGCTGACATACCTCGACCAGGTGGTCACGCGGTTCCCGGCACAGGCCGACGGCTACTACTACCGCGGCATCACGTATCTGCAACTGCAGAAGAACGCCGAGGCCAAGGCGGATCTGGAGAAGTTCGTCGGGCTCGCGTCGCCGGACGCTCCAGAACTGCCAATGGCCAAGAAGATCCTGGAGCAGCTCAAGTAGTCCTTTGTCCTTAGTCCTTAGTCCTTAGTCCTTGGTCCTTAGTCCTTAGTCCTTGGTCCTTGGTCCTTGGTTCCTGGTGCGTTCCTCGTCCCTAGTCCCTGGTAGGTGCCTGGTGCGTCATTTCCGAGCCCTTCTGACATCCTGCGTGCTCGCGACGCTCATCGCCTGCGGCGGTGGAGGAGGCGGCGGGAATGACGGTGGCGGAAGCACGCCGCCGCCTGGTGGCGGCACGGCCGTGAACCCATGCGCAACGGCGAGCGTCGAGGCCGACGTGCAGGGACTCGGGGCCGGGGACCAGGGACCAAGGACCAGGGATTGGGGACCCTACGGCAAGAACGTGCCCGACGGCGATGTCCGCTGGCGCGTGCTGGACGACATCTGGGCCCACCGGGCCGGGGTGGCGTTCGGACTCGTCTCGCCAATCACGCAGCTCCAGGTCGGGCGGGACGCCGCGACCGAGGACATCGGCGACATCGCCGTTCTGCAGGACGAGGGAGACCTCGTCCTCCGCCCGAACCAGCTCGACATCCGGAACATCGGCCTGCGCTGGGCGCGGAACGGCGCCGGGGGCTACGACGTCCGGAAGATCGACGCGGCCTTCCGCTCGAACCTCGGCAGCCGTTTCACACTCGAAGACGACGACAGCGAGCCTGCGACGCTTCGATTCAACTTCAACTTCTACGGTCGGACCCAGGCGCAGGCGTTCGTGAACTCGGACGGCAACGTGACGTTCGAGCAGGACGATCGGGCGAGCACCGAGCGGAACCTCACGCGCGTGCTGACCGGCCCGCCGCGCATCGCGCCTTTCTTCGCCGACCTCGATCCCACGACCGGCACCGGCCGCGTATTTGTTCTCGACGCCGCCGATCAGTTCACGGTCACCTGGTGCGACGTCCGCGGCTTCGAGTCGCAGCGGACGACGACGACGCAGGTGACGCTCCTGCCTGACGGCACGATCGAGATGAAGTTCGCCGACACGGTCAACCTGCTCGACGCGATCGTCGCGCTGTCGCCGGGGCGGACGGGGACGTTCGCTTCCGTCGATCTGAGCGCCGACGGCCCGACGGGCGGCGGCGCGGCCGCCGTCGGCGAGCGCTTCGCCGAGCGCGGGTCGCTCGACTCGTCCGCCGTCGCGCAGAAGTTCTACCGGACCCACGGCGACCTCTACGATCAGCTCGTCATCT
Organism: Vicinamibacterales bacterium; assembly: GCA_050745085.1. GTDB lineage: Bacteria > Acidobacteriota > Vicinamibacteria > Vicinamibacterales > 2-12-FULL-66-21 > DATAEE01. The sequence goes on along the minus strand of JBOGJB010000345.1, from coordinate 1,759 downwards.
GGACCGACCAGCGGTTGCTGCGCGACGCGTTCGCTTTCGAGACGACGGTGGCGAACGAGATCCGCGGCATCGGTATCGACACGTTCGACCTCACGCGCGATTTCGGGAGCGCGGGCAGTTTGCGGAGCCTCGCCGTCATGGACGCGCTCTCGAAGTATCCAGACGATCCGAACGCGAAGGTGTCCGGCGTCGGCGAGAACTCCACGCTCAGTGTGCTTGGGCAGGAAGTCGGGCACCGATGGCTTGCATTTCTCAGCTTCCGCGACCACAACGGCCGGACCTCCCAGGCGCTGCTCGGCCGCGGCCAGGCGCACTGGAGCTTCTTCTTCGACTCGGACGCGTCCGTCATGGAAGGGAACGACATCGAGGATCTCGGCGGGGGGTCCTTCAGGACGATCGACGCAGTACGGCGCTACAGCGCGCTCGATCAGTACGCGATGGGCCTGCTGCGCGATTCGGACGTGCCGTCGTTCTTCTGGGTCGAGAACCCGACGAACATCGTGCCGAACCGGGTGACCGAGGACGGGCCGCAGATCGGCGTCACGTTCAACGGCACGCGCCGCACGGTGCTCGTCCAGGACGTCATTGCCGTCGAAGGCGCTCGCCAGCCGTCAGCCGCCGAGTCCGCCCGCGTGCATCGTCAGGCGTTCGTCTACGTTACGACGAGCGCGACGACGAACCAGGCGGAAGTGGCGAAGCTGGACAACATCCGTCGCCAGTGGGTGACGTTTTTCAGTCAGGCCACCAGTGGGCGCATGACGGCTGAGACGAGACTACGGCCGTAGGGACTGGTCCGTTCCTAGTGCTTAGTCCTTAGTTCTTAGTGCTTAGTCTGACTGCACTCGCCACAGTTCTTCGCTGACCAGGGGTACTCTGACTCCGCGCGTCCAAAGACGAGGACGATGCACGGGAGCGCTGGAGGGGGAGGCGCGTTCTGATCGCTGGTCAGAAGGACGAGCGCTGACGAAGTCTTTCTCATTCAGCGAAGAGAGTCGCGAGCGCAGTCATACTAAGAACTAAGCACTAAGGACTAAGAACTTACTTCGCCCAGTCCAGTCTCACCAGTCCTTCTCGAGCCGAGTCTGCAAAGGGTCCACCCAACTCCAGATACTTGCGATAGTTATTAACGGCCTCGCGCCGATCGTCGGCGCCGCCGACCCAGCCGCCCGTCGTCGGCACGTAGCGCCGGGAGCGGGCGTACCGCATCTCGTGCGCGCGGCCGAGGTTGAAGTATCCGAGCGCGCTCTCCGGCTGCGCCTGTACCGCCTTTTCGAACGACTCGATCGCATCGTCGAGCGACCCGCGCCGGACCTGCACGACTCCTAGCGCGTTGTACACGTCGGCGTCCTTCGGCCAGTGTCGCTCGGCGGAGCGGAGAACCGCGACCGCCTCGCGCGCCTTGTCGAGTTGCAGGTAGCCGTCAACGAGGTCGAAGTAGACCGGCTGAAACTCGGGCACGGCGGCGCGGACCTGCTCCCAGCGGGCGACCGCGTCGCCGAAGCGGCGCAGCCCGAACGCCGCCTGGCCCAACGCGTAGTACGCCCAGACGGGAGCGCCGGGGAGCGCCGTCGCCTCCGCCAGCTCGCGCGCGGCCCCCTCGAGGTCCCCTTGCTCGTAGCGTGCCCAGCCGCGTGAGGCGGCCCCATTCGCTGCTGCGGATGGGGCGGCGCGAGAGGGTTCGACGGGGTTCGAGGGGGGTCGTGAGAGTTCGATGAGTTCGCGCACGCGGGCGTTCGCGTCCGGCCTCGCTGGCGCCAGC
>JBOGJB010000344.1:0-1516 GCA_050745085.1 Vicinamibacterales bacterium | reverse complement strand
CGGTCCGAGGCCACCACGTGGACAGCCGGCTCGTCTTTCGGTTCAAGGACGGGTCACTCTTCGATGAGCGAGTGCTCTTCTCCCAGGAAAAGGTCTTCAGCCTCACTAGACAATATGGAAGGACCGGCCTGACCTATTGCACAGTCGTGGGTTGTTCCGGATGGGAACAGAGCCACAGGCAAAAGGAGGCCGGTCATGGAGAAGGATACTACCTACGTGGCGCTCGATGACAGCAAGCGGAAGATCGTCGCAGGGATCTTGCGGCCTGGCGACGCGCAACCCGAGCTTCGCGAGATCGCGAACGACGCGCGACAGATCCGCCGCCTGTTCGAGCGGCTCAAGCGCGAAGGGCCGGTGGCGGCGTGCTACGAAGCCGGGGTGTCCGGCTACGATCTCCACCGTCAGATCACGGCACTCGGCGTCGCCTGCGCGGTCATTGCACCAGCGCTGACCCCGCGACGCCCCGGGCAGCGGATCAAGACCGACCGGCGGGACGCCGCGAAGCTCGTGCGACTGTTCCGTGCCGGCGAGCTCACCGCCATCCACGTCCTCGACGAGAGCGAGGAGGCCGTGCGCGATCTCGTCCGTTGCCGCGACGACATCCGCCGCGATGTCCTGCGCTGGCGGCATCGCGTGCTCAAGCTCCTGGCCCGCCACGGGCGCGCCTATCTCGCGGGCAAGAACTGGAGCCACGCCCACTGGCGGTGGATCCGCGAGCAGCGGTTCGACCTGCCGCCGCTGCAACGCGCGTTCGAGGCCACCCTGTTCACGCTGGAGCAAGCGCTGGCGCGGCAGGCGGAACTCGACAAGGAGCTCGAGGCCGTCGCCGTCACCGCGCCCTATCGCGAGCCCGTGGGCTGGCTCCGCTGCTTCCGCGGGATCGACACGCTGTCGGCGATCATCCTCCTGGCCGAGGTCGTGGACTTCCAGCGCTTCCGCCGACCGCGCGAACTCATGGCGTACCTCGGGCTCGTGCCGAGCGAGTATTCCTCGGGCGAGACCCAGCGCCGCGGCGCGCTGACCAAAGCCGGCAACAGTCACGCGCGGCGGGTCCTGGTCGAGGCCGCCTGGCACTATCGGCACCGGCCCACCATCGGCCGCGCGCTGGCGAGCCGCAGCCAGGGGCAACCCGAGGAGATCGTCAGCCACACGTGGCGGGCGCAACAGCGCTTGCATCGCCGCTACCGACATCTCGTCGGCCACGGCAAGCGAACGCCGGTGGCCGTCGCGGCGATCGCACGCGAACTCGTGGGATTCATCTGGGCCGCCATGACTCGACACGAGAGCCGGCGCGCCGCCGCGTAACCATCGTGGCCGCGGCGAGAAGAGGGTCGAAGGTAGTGACTCCGAGATTCCCGAGCGGCGTCGGCCACGGCGCGATGCGGGCACGACTGGAGAGTCCTCGCGCTAGCTATGCGACGCCCGGTTTTCGGATCGGGACGACTCGCGCCCCTAGACGGAGGCAGCTCCCGACGAAGCGGTGTCATGCGGCTCTGCTCTTCGGAGCAACCCGCGC
>JBOGJB010000343.1:0-2379 GCA_050745085.1 Vicinamibacterales bacterium | reverse complement strand
CCGCCGCGTTCCGCCCGGGACCGGCAAACAGCCCGCGGACCAACGAGCGGTAGTAGAGGCCGGTACCGCCGACGAGAATCGGCAGCCGCCCGCGCGTGGTGATGTCCCGGATGACCGCCGACGCCTCGCGCGCGTACCGCGCGGCCGAGTACTCCTCGAGCGGATCGACGACGTCGACGAGATGATGCGGCACGCCGCGCCGTTCCTCCGCGGAGACCTTGTCGGTGCCGATGTCGAAGCCGCGATATACCGCCGTCGAGTCGCAGCTCACGACCTCGCCGCCGTGCCGCTCGGCGAGCGCGATCCCGAGCGCGCTCTTGCCGCTGGCCGTCGGACCGAGAATCGCGACGAGCTTCGGCCGCTTCACGCCAGCAGCCGGTACAGCGTGAACGCCACCACCAGCAGAAGCAGGATCAGGAGGCCGAGCCGCTGGGTCCCCGACCTGCGTTCATGTGCGTTCATCTGCGGCCGGTCACGGCGGGGTTTCGTTGTAATAGAACGTGACCGTGAAGAAGGCCCGGTCGTCCGGGTACTCGAGCGGCAGCGGCTGCGTCGGATTCGACGAGAGGATCGCGTTGAACGCCGCGTTGGTGAACGCTTCGACGGCCGACGGCTTGAGCACGGTCAGATCGGTGATACGGCCGTCCCTGTGGACGTTGAACGTCAGCACCACGTGCCCGCGCAGCGACATCGCGGCGTACGGGATGAACCAGTTGCGCTTGACCTGCGCGACGAAGCGCCGGACCCACGGCCCGAACTCGATACCTTTTGTGTCGAACTGAATCTGCGGACCGAACTCGCCGCCGCCGCCGCTCGGATTGCCGAACGTCTGCGATCCGACGTAGCGCTGGATGTTGTTGAGCGCGTCGGCGATGGGGCCGGCCACGCCCCGCCGGCGCTCCGAGCCGTCCCGCTCGGCGATCGGCGGTCCCTGCGTCGACGGCCGGCGAGGAAGCGTGTTGCCACCGTTTGTCCCTTCCGGCGCTTGTGCGCCCGCCGGCGTAGAGGGCGCGGCGCGCAGAGCGGGCACGGGCGGCACGTCGGTGATCTCGCGCTCGGGGCTGTTTCCGCGCGCAAACGGCAGGGGGTTGGTCGGATTCGGCGCCCGCTCCGGCGCGCGGGCCATACGATCCTGATCTGACAGCTCTGCGAGGGACGGTGGCTTCGGCGCGGGCGTGTCGATGCGCGGCTGCACGAACACGAATCGGGCATTGTCACGCTGCCGCTCCAGCTCCGCGATCCGGCGCGCCTCAAGGTCCGCCGCGCGTCGCGCGGCCGCCTCCTTGAAGAACGGAAGTTGGGGCGCGAGGACGATCAGCAGAGCCGCGACGAGGTGCGCGATGATCGACAGCAGCACTCCCTCACGTCGGGAGATGGGGCTGACGAGCGTCGGCTCTTCTGGCCGATAGTCCTCGAAGTTGAAGTACATCAGTAACTTACTATTCTAGCAGGGCCTCGTGCCGCGGCCTCGTGCCTCGAGCGTTCCTCGGACCTCGTACCTCGACGGTACCTCGTACCGCGGGCTAGGCCTTGTCCGCTACAAACAGGTAGACGATGCCGAGCGTCAGAGGGACTGCCCGGACGCGCGCGAAGCCAGCCGACTCGAGCATCCGAGAGAACGCTTCAGGTGACTGGAAGGCCTCGACCGACTCAGGCAAATAGGAGTAGGCGTCACGGTGGTGCGAGAGGGCGCGGCCGATGAGCGGCAGCAGGCGGCGGAAGTACAGGCGATAGAGCGCGCGAATGCCCGGGATCTTCGGGAAGCCGAACTCGAGGATCGCGAGCCTGCCGCCAGGCCGGAGGACGCGCGCCAGCTCGGCGACCGCGCGCTCGGGCCGGTCTACGTTTCGAATCCCGAACCCGATCGACGCTGCGTCGAACGATTGCGCCCTTACGGGCAGCGTCGTCGCGTCCCCCCGCACGAGCGCGATGCGCGCCTGGAGTTCTCGTGCGCGCAGTTTATCGCGAGCGATGTGCAGCATCGCGGCGGCGAAATCGACGCCGACGATTCGGTTCGGTGGGATGGAGTGCGGGTCTCCTAGGCCCGCGGCGGCAATCGCCAGGTCCCCCGTGCCGGTGCAGAGGTCAAGCAGCCGCTCGCCGTCGGCGAGCTGTAACTCCGTCACCGCGCGCGCGCGCCAGCGACGATCCAGGCCGAGGCTGAGGAGGTGATTGAGAAGATCGTAGCGCCCCGCGATCGCGTCGAACATGGAGGCGATCTTGCGAGGATGCTTGTCGGGCGGGGTCACCCGGTCCATGCGGGATACAGGCTGTGCTCGAATCCCAGCGCCGACAACACCTTCCCCGCCATGAAGTCCGCGAGATCGTCGAGCGTCTTCGGCCCCTGGTAGAACGCGGGCATCGCGGGCAGGAGGACCG
>JBOGJB010000342.1:0-2888 GCA_050745085.1 Vicinamibacterales bacterium | reverse complement strand
GCCAAGGACGGCGTGATTCAGATACGCGCGGTAGTACTCGACCTCGTGCGAGATGCGATCGACGATGACGCGGTACGCCGGGGGCTCACCCATGCGCGTGCCGGTCAGCTCCACGAACTCGGCGGTGATGCCGTCCCGCCGCCCCTTCTGGTTGACGCGTTCGAGAAAGGCGGGCGGAAACGCGTACTCGCGCCCGCACATCAGGCCGATCTTCATCCGTCAGGCTCCCTGCAGCGCGGACTCTTCGACACCGCGCCGCGTCTCGTCCACGAGGAACCGCACCACGGCGCGGAGATCCCCGGTCTCGCGGAAGACCTGCAGCTGCCGATCGGCGCTCGTGCCGTCCCGGAGGATCGTCCGGACGTAGCCGACTTCGTCCCGGCACCTCAAATCGTCGACAACGTCGGCGACGAACTCGAGCAGTTCGAGCGCGAGATCCCGCATCGGCACTTCCACCTTGCGGCCGAAGTCGATGAGCTTGCCGTCGATCCCCCAGCGCGCCGCGCGCCACTTGTTCTCCTCGATGAGCGTGCGCCGGTAGAGGCGGAACCCCTGGTTCTTCTCGTAGAGCCGGTGCAGCTTCACGATAATCGCCTGCGCGAGCGCCGCGATCGCGAGCGAGGCGCGAGGGTCGGTCGGAACGTCGCAGATGCGGAACTCGAGCGTCCCGAAGCTCTCGTGCGGCCTCAGGTCCCACCAGATCTTCTTCGTGTTGTCGATGCAGTGGAGCTGGACGAGCAGCGCTGCGTAGGTTTCGTATTCCCCCCACGATCCGAAGTGATCGGGAATGCCGGTCCGCGGGAAACGCCTGAAGACCGCGGTGCGGTACGACTTGAGGCCGGTGTCGCGCCCCATCCAGAACGGAGAGCTGGTCGAGAGCGCCAGCAGGTGCGGCAGAAAATACCGCGCGGCGTTCATCAGTTCGATCGCCTCCGAGCGGTCCGGCACCGCGACGTGCACGTGCAGGCCGAAGATCAGGAGCGATCGTGCGAGTTGCTGCAGCTCTTCGACGAGGTGCTGATACCGCTCGCCCGGCGAGAGCACCTGATCCATCCAGTTCGAGAAGGGATGCGTCCCGGCCGCGGCGACGCGCAGGCCGACTCGATCGGCGGCCGCCACCAGCTCGCGCCGCATCCGCAGGATCTCCGAGCGCAGCTGGCAGACGTCCTCGCAGATCCGCGTGCCGACCTCGACGATCGACTGGTGCAGCTCCGGCTTGATCTGATCGCCGAGCGACGAGGCGCCCGACGCCAGCAGTTCGGACACGTGCGAGCGCAGCGCCCAGCTGTCCGGATCGACGATCTGGAATTCTTCCTCGACGCCGACGGTGAAAGCCTGAGCCATGACGGCGAGGCCTATCATATACTCCCGTCCTTGGTCCTTGGTCCGTCGCGCTGAAGGCAACGTGCCGCGCGATAGCGAGGCGTGGTAGGCCGTGGGGGTGGGGCAGCTCCAAGGCTGAATGCTGAAGGACGAATGCTGAAGTCAGCACGCCGAGCGCTAAGCGAGGCGTGGTAGGCGATGGGGGTGGGGCCCCATCGCGAAGGGAAGAAATGATGGCTCGCAGTCTGTCGTGCAGCCTTCTGTTGACGCTCGCGGTGGCGATCCTGCAAGCCCAACCGCAACGTCCGTCCGAGCCTGACCCGACCGTCGAGCCGCCGCGGTTCCGGTACATGGGCCCGGCCAGCGCCGGCCGCATCGCGGCGGTTGCCGGAATTCCAGGCGATACCAGCACCTATTACGCCGGTGCCGCGTCGGGCGGCATCTGGAAGACGACCGACAGCGGGAAGACGTTCGAGCCGATCTTCGACGCGCAGAACGTCCAGGCGATCGGCGCGCTCGCGATCGCGGCCTCCGATCCAACAACGATCTGGGCCGGGACCGGTGAAGCGTGGGTGATTCGTCCGAGCGACGTGATGGGCGACGGCGTCTACAAGTCGACCGATGCCGGCAAGACCTGGAAGAACGTGGGCCTTGCCGAGACCGGCCGTATTGGGCGCGTCGTGATCCATCCGACGAACCCGGACATCGTGTACGTATGCGCGCTCGGGCGGGCCACCGGGCCCCAGCAGGAGCGTGGCGTCTACAAGACGGCGGACGCCGGCGCCACCTGGCGGCGCGTGCTGTTCGTCAACCCCGACACGGGCTGCTCCGGCCTGTCGATGGACGCCAAGAACCCTGACGTGCTCGTCGCCGGCACGTGGCAGGTCGTGATGCAGACCTGGGCGATGTTCAGCGGCGGTCCCGGCAGCGGCGTGTACAAGTCCATCGACGCCGGCGAGACCTGGAAGAGAATCGAGCACCCCGGCCTGTTCAAGCCGCCCGTCGGCAAGATCGACGTCGCCATCGCGCCCACGAACTCCAATCGGGTGTACGCCCTCGCGCAGACGCCGAATCAGGGCTCGCTGTGGCGATCGGACGATGGCGGGACGTCATGGAAGGTCGTGAGCTGGGACCGCACGCTGATCGGCCGCGCGGGTTATTACATCCGCCTCGCGATCTCGACGAAGGACGAGAACGAGGTCTTCGTCATGAGCAGCAGCCCGCACCGCTCCAACGACGGCGGGCTCACGTTCGTCGACTATCGCGGCGGCTGCGGCGACTGTCACGACATGTGGGTCGATCCGACGAACGCAGATCACTGGGTGTCGACCGGCGACGGCGGGATGGGAATCACGACCAACCACGGCCAGAGCTTCACCAGCATCGTCCTGCCCATCGGCCAGATGTATCACGTGGCCGCTGACAACCGGACGCCATACTGGATCTACAGCAACCGCCAGGATGACGGCACGATGCGTGGTCGCAGCGACTCGCCCGTGCCGGTGACAAACGTGCCTTCGTACGCGCCGAGGCGGCCCGCTGGATTCGGTGGCGCCGGTTTTGGC
>JBOGJB010000341.1:0-2184 GCA_050745085.1 Vicinamibacterales bacterium | reverse complement strand
AGCCTAGTGAGACCAGTTCGGATACCGATTGTTCCCATCGCGCGTGACCTGACGGACGTCCCTCCCGTCCCGCGCGATCGTGAAGATCTGAGCCTTGCCGTTGCGCGTCGACGTGAACGCCAGATGGCGGCCGTTGGGCGCGAACGCGGGGCTTTCGTTCGATCCTTCGCCCGACGTGATCTGTTTGATGGTGCCTGTCGCGATGTCGTAGACCTTGATGTCGTAGCCGGGACCCGTGCGCGAGGCGTACGCGATCTCGTTGAACGGCGCGGGCGACCAGGTCGGCCGGTCGCAATACGATTCCGTCGTCACCCGCCGCAGCCCAGCCCCCTCGGCGCCGACGATGTAGATCTGCGGCGAGCCCGAGCGATCGGAGGTGAACGCGAGCTGGTTGCCGGTCGGCGACCAGGTGGGCGTCACGTCGATCGACGGGTGGTTCGTGATACGGCGGACGTTGTCGCCGTCGGCGTTCGCGACGTAGATCTCCGAGTTGCCGTCCCGGTTCGAGACGAACGCGATCTGCGATCCGTCCGGCGACCACGCCGGCAGGAAGTTGTGGTTCCGCTCGGTCCCGCGGGTCGGATACTCGAGCTTGCCCTGATAGATGAATGAGACCAGGATGTCGGGAAACCCCTTCCGGTAGGACGTGTACGCCAGCGCGCGCGAATCGGGCGACCAGACCGGCGAGAGGTTCAGGTTGCGTCCGACGGTCACGCGGCGCGGATTGAACCCGTCGTAGTCCGCGATATAGATCTCCTGAATGGCGCGGTCGCCCACGGGGCCGCGGAGGTTCTCGCCGTCGCGGTCGGAGGTGAACGTCAGCTTCGTGCGTGCGACCCCCCGCAGGGCCCGCTGATGCTGGTGAATCTCGTCGGCGATCGTGTGCGCGTACAGGCGCGGATTGGCGGCCGAGCCGGAATACTCGCGCCCCAGCACCGCCTGCTGCGTCCGCACATTGAATAGCTTGATCTCCACCGTGATGCCCTTGTCGCCCCGCCGCACGGCGCCGCTCACGACCGCGTCCGCGCCCAGCTCGCGCCAGCGATCGAACGGCACCTCGTCGATCGAGCCCGGGCGCGGAATCGACCGGTAGGTGTCCCGCGCGATCAGGTAGAACTCGCGCTCGAACTCCAGGTCCTTGAAGAGCACCTCGCCGATCGCGCGTGCCGCTTCGGTCGTTTCGCGGTCGTTCGACAGCGCGAGAAAGTCGGGCACCGCGTACTTCGGTGGCGCGCTCGGATCCCCGCCGACAATTAGCACGATGTCCGTCGGCTGACTCGCCGGCGGCTGCTGGGACGGCGGCTGCGGCGGCGGAGTCTGCGCCGCCGCGGCGAGCGCGATGCTGCCCAGTGCGACCAGCACGGGTACGATGGCGGAACGTCTCTGCATCATCACGGCCTGTATTCGAAAATGAGGTGCACCGTGAGGTGACCCTCGGTAAACGCGGGCGGCAGCGGCGGCAGCTGCTTCGTCAGCAGGATCGCCCGCTGCGCCTCGGTGTCCAGCACGAAGTACCCGCTTCGTTTCTCCAGCTCGACCTCGGTGAGGGCGCCGCTCCGCTGGATCGTGAACTTGACCTGCACTGTCCCCTGCGCGCGCTGCTGCGATCGCCAGTTGCGGGTGATCAGCATCCGCATCGTCTCGAGATACTCGGGACAGCAGAAGTTGCCGACGTCGAGGTAGCCGCCGGTTCCTCCGCCGCCGCCGGTCGTCAGGCCGAATCCGGTTCCCTGGCCGCCTGTCTCCGCGACGGCGCTGCCAGCTCGTACCTCGGCGCCGGTCGCCGGCTTGCGGGCCTTCGCCTCGTCCGGAGTCTTCACCCGCGTCGGCGTGGCAGGCCTGGCTCGCGCATCCCGCTGGGGCAACACCATCTCCGGCGCTTTCGGCGCGGGGGGCGCCACCGGCGTTGACTTCGTGACCGGCGGCAGGGGCGTCACTTGCTGCACCGGCCGTCCGCCGATCGGCGTCATGCCGCCGCTCCGCGGCCCCGGCGTTCCCCCAAGGCTGATCATCATCGGCGTCGGCTGCGATCGGCGCGTCGCGCCGCCCCAGCCGGTCGGGGCGAGCGCGATCGCCGTCAGGGCTACGGCGTGGACCCCGAGCGAAATCCTCAGCATGCGCCCGAAGCCATCGTCGATGCGGCTAGCGAGCATCTGCTCTTCCATTGCGCTGGGGCCCCCGGCC
>JBOGJB010000340.1:0-1621 GCA_050745085.1 Vicinamibacterales bacterium | reverse complement strand
GGCGCGGCCTGGACGTCGATCTCATTCGGACGCTGAACCACGAGGCCACCGATGGGCTCATGCCGGACCTCACGTTGCTGCTCGATATCCCGCCGGAAGTTGGGCTCTCACGCGGGGGCTCGCAGCTGGAGGTGACGGGGCGGGAGCCGCTCGAGTTTCACGAACGCGTGCGGGAGGGGTTCCTTTCACTCGCGACGGAGGAGCCGGGGCGGTTCGTGGTGATCGATGCGACCCTGCCGCAGGGCGAAGTGGCCGAGCACGTGTTGGCAGCCGTCGAGAAGCTGCTCTGACGCCGTCGTCTGGACGAATCGGCAGGCGGCGGCTATCATAATCTTTGCCGCTTTGAGTGTGAGAAGGAGGAGAGTTGGGTACACGTTCCGCGATCAAGGCACATCGTCAATCGATAAAGAGGCGCCTGCGCAACCGCGCGGTGAAGAGCGCGACGAAGACGGCGATCAAGCACGCCAACGAGGCGATCGTAGGCCCTGATATCGACGCCGCCCGCGAGGCGGTGAGAAACGCGCTCAGGACGCTCGACCGAGCGGCGCAGAAAGGCGTGGTGCACCCCAACAACGCTGGGCGGCGTAAGTCCCGGCTCCTCCTGAAGTACAACGCCTCGGTGGCGGCGCTGCAGACGCCTGCCGACGAGCGGCCGGCGACGAAGGACAAGCCGGCGGCGCAAAGAAAGACGTCGAAGCCCGCGAAACGCCCGGCTAAGAAGCCGAAGAAGTAACGGCGCTCGCCGAGCGCCTCGTCGTCTGCTATACCGGTAGCCTCGATTAAACCCGCGTCAGGCTGAGTGATTTTCAGCCTTACCGGCATTGTCGTAGCGTTCCGACTCATTATTCAGCCGGACCGAGTTGCGCTAACAGCCTGACCCCCGTATTTCTAGTTCCGATGGACGTCGAGGCGATTCGGGCGCAGATTCCCGCCACGTCCCGCTGCGTCTACCTGAACAGCGGCTGGCAGGGGCCATCCACGCAATCGGCCATTACGGCCGTCCAGGAGGCGTTCCGCGCGGAGGCGGAGGGGCCAACCGCGCCCACTGTCCACGAACAACGGCTCGCGGTGTTCAGGCGCTCGCGCCAGTTGCTCGCCGGGTTGATCGGCGCAGGAGTCGACGAAGTCGCGATTCAGCACACGACAACCGAGGGGATCAACGCCGTGCTGTTCGGGATGGGACTGAAGCCGGGCGACGAGATCATCACCTGCAGCGGCGAGCACTCGTCGGTGATCGTGCCGGCGTACTACGCTCGCGATCGGCTCGGCGCGACGCTGAAGATCGTGCGCGTGACGGGCGAGGACTCGCCGGCAGAGGTGCTGGCACGGTTTGAGGAGGCGGCGACGCCGGCGCTGCGGCTTGTCCTGCTCTCGCACGTTTCGTATTCGACCGGGCAGGTGTTCCCGGTGCGGGAGCTGGCGGAGCTGACGCACCGTCACGGGGGCTTTCTGTTGCTGGACGCCGCGCAGTCGGTTGGGCAGATGCCTGTGGACGTCCGTGAGCTGGGCTGTGACTTCTGCGCGTTTCCCGGGCACAAGTGGCTGCTGGGCCCGGCGGCGACCGGCGCGCTCTACGTGCGGCGAGACCTGATCCGGGCGGTCGAGCCGCCAAAGGTGTCGC
>JBOGJB010000339.1:0-7201 GCA_050745085.1 Vicinamibacterales bacterium | reverse complement strand
GTCCGGCTGCCTTCGACTTCGCTCAGGCCAGGAAAGCCGGACACTACGGGCACTTTGAACTTACGTCCCGACTTTGAACTTCGCCCTTTGAACTTTCACCCTTCCAGGTAGGTGTACCCGTGGAGGCCGTCCTCGTAGAAGCGGAGGAGCCGGCCGGCGGCCTCGTTGTCGATGCGCCCCTCTCTGACGGCTGTCTCGACGTCGGTGCGCATCTTTCCAAGCAGCAGCTCGGAATCGAACTCGACGTAGTCGAGCACCTCGCGGACCGTGTCCCCCTTCACGACCGCGTCGAGGACGACGCTCCCGTTCTCATCGAGGCTGACGTGCACGGCGTGGGTGTCGCCGAAGAGGTTGTGCAGGTCGCCGAGGATCTCCTGGTACGCCCCGACGAGGAACACGCCGAGGTAGTACGCCTCGCCGTTGACCGTGTGGAGCGGCAGCGTGCGCTTGACGTCGCGGCGATCGACGAAGCGATCGAGCTTGCCGTCCGAGTCGCACGTGATGTCGCCGATGACCGCATGTGACGCCGGCGGCTCGTTGAGCTTGTGGATCGGCATTACCGGGAACAGCTGCTTGATCGCCCAGCTGTCCGGGATCGACTGGAACAGCGAGAAGTTGCCGAAGTAGGTCGTCGCGAGCGTCTCGTCGAGCCCCTGCAGGTCCTCCGGCACCTCATCCATCTGCTGCACGATCCGCTGCAGCTTCACGCAGATCGCCCAGAACAGGCTCTCGGCCTGGCAGCGCTGCTCGAGCGGCAGGTAGCCGCCCGAGAACAGGTTCATCGCCATGTCGAGCGCCTGCTGCGCGTCGTGGTAGCTCTCGAGCGCGTTGCGCGCGTTGACGTTCTGGTAGGTCTCGAACAGATCGACGACCGGCTGCTCCTTCTCCTCGACCGACGCGGCGTCCGGGATCCGCTCGTCTCCGAATCCGGACACGCCCAGCACGTTGAAAATGAGGACGCTGTGGTACGCGACGATCGCGCGCCCGCTCTCCGACACGATCGTCGGCGGCTTCACGCCCGCGTCCTCGCACACGGTCTGGAGGTGATAGACGACGTCGTTCGCGTACTCCTCGAGCGTGTAGTTAACGCTCGACTCGAAGTTGGTCTGCGAGCCGTCGTAGTCCACGCCCAGGCCGCCGCCGACATCCAGGTATTCGAGGCCCGCGCCCGCCTTGACCAGCTCCGCGTAGATGCGTGCCGCTTCGATGAGGGCGCCTTTCACGATTCGGATGTTGGGGATCTGGCTGCCCAGGTGAAAGTGCAGGAGCTTGAAGCAATCCTGCATGTTCTGCGACCGCAGCTCCTCGAGGCCCCGCAGGACCTCGGCGACCGTCAACCCGAACTTCGACCGGTAGCCGCCGGAGCTCTGCCACCGCCCGCCGCCCCGCGCCGCCAGCTTCACGCGAATGCCGATCTGCGGCCGGACCCCCACTTTCCGGGCGTATTCGAGCACCAGCCCCAGCTCGGTGTATTTCTCGACGACGGGGATGATGTTGCGCCCCATCTTGTGGGCGAGCATCGCCGTCTCGATGAACTCGGCGTCCTTGAACCCGTTGCAGATGATCGGAATGTCGTTCGACGCCAGCGCCGAGACCGCCAGCAGCTCCGGCTTCGAGCCGGCCTCGAGGCCGAAGCCGTAGGGCCGGCCGAAGTCGAGGACTTCTTCGACCACCTGCCGCTGCTGGTTCACCTTGATGGGATACACGCAGACGTAGCGCCCGTCGTACGAGTGCTGGCTGATGGCGGACTGAAACGCGCCGTGGATGTCGGCCAGGCGATGGCGGAGGATGTCGCGGAATCGGACGAGGATCGGCAGGTCGATGCCGCGGAGCTGCAGGTGATCGACGAGCTGCTTGAGATCGATCGCCTGCTGCGGGTCCTTCGTCGGGTGGACGAGCACGTGGCCGGACGCGCTGATGGAGAAATAGCTCTTGCCCCAGCGCGAGACCTCGTACAGCTCGTTGGCGTCCGCGACCGTCCAGGGCTCGCCGACGCGCCAGGGCCTCGGCAGCCGCGTGGTCTGCGTACTCACTGCGGACATGATAAACGAAACTCAGCGATTCTGATCGGCAAAAGCGCCTGCGACCCGCGCGAGCCGGGTGGATCGCCGGAGGGAAGCGCGCGAAGCGCGCCGCCGACCCTTCGACGAGCTCAGGGTCGCCGTGAGCAAAGTCGAACGGCGAGCCCGAGCGAGCGTGCTACGACAGGCTCAGCACGCCCTGAGCTTCGTCGAAGGGCGAGCGATCGTCCCACGCGCGCAGGCCGAGATTCCGCGCCGTCAGGAACGGCGCGCCGCGCGACGCGCACCGCCGATTTGATCGCATGACGCAGCTCGCGGACGTTGCCCCGGCGAGGGATGCCGGCGGGCCCGCCGTGCAGTTCCGTAAAATTCAGCGAGGAAGCGGCCGGCGAGCGGCGGGATATCCTCGGGCCGCTCGCGCAGCGGGGGCAGGTGCAGCTCGATCGTGCCGAGGCAGGCCGCCGTTGACCGTCCGGAGGGACGGCAGACCGGGGCGAAGCCTCGTGCCGCGACCGCCGACTTGCCCCGTTCGCGATGAACTGGTACTTGGGCACGACGAGATAGACCTGGGACTTGCCGCTGCCGGAGGTGGCTCTAATCACGACGCCGCCGTCGATCTGCGGCGGCGCGAGCCGGGTCGGCGTTGGGTCCTGAATCGAGTGAGTGGCAGCAAGGGAGGTGCCGCGCAAGGGCGAGCGACCCTCGACTCCCGGGGCTGATGTGTCCGGCAGGACACGAGTGATGGCGAAGCGACCGATCCGCGGTTTGAACCTTCAGGAGTCAGGGACGAATCTATTCAGCCGCGTGACGAACGGCGGGGCGGTACGCTCCAACCCTTTGTTTCGGCATCCAAGATCCTTGACAGCTTCTTTGCGCGGCAGCCATAGTGCGGTTGATGAGCGATCGACGACATCTTCCAGTGCGGCTGCGGACGATCTTCTGCATGGCGACCGGCCTCGCCGTGTTCTCGACGTTGATGGCGTATCAGCTCACGCGTTACTGGGAGCGGCCGCAGCCGATCATGAACCTGGCCGCGCTGAACGGCGCGTACTGGATGATGTGGGGGCTGTTCACGCCGATCATCATGCGGCTGGCCATGCGCTTCCGATTCGACGGGGGACGATGGCCCTGGGCGCTCGCCGTGCACGTTCCTGCCGTCGTCTTCTTCGTCGGCTTGCACCTGGCGGGCATGCAGCTCGTACGTCGCTCGCTCGTCGGCTGGGAGCGGTTCAAGCTCGGGTTCTGGGCGCTGTTCCGCAACGACTTCATCCAGTACCTCGACTGGGAGATGATGACCTACTGGGCCATCACCGCGCTCGCGCTCGCCGCGGCGTACTATCGCGAGTCGCAGGAGCGCGCGGTCCGCACCGCGAAGCTCGAGACACGGCTCGTCGAGGCGCAGCTCCAGACGCTGCAGCGCCAGCTCCAGCCGCACTTTCTCTTCAACACGCTGCACGCGATCTCAACGCTGATGCACCGCGACGTCGAGTCGGCCGACCGCATGCTCTCGCGGCTCAGCGAGCTGCTCAGGCTGACGCTCAACAAGGTCGGTCAGCAGGAAGTCACGCTCAGCGAGGAGGTCGATTTCCTCGCGAAATACCTCCAGATTGAACAAACCCGCTTCCAGGACCGTCTCACCGTGAAGTTCGACGTCGAGCCCGAGGCGCTCGACGGCCTGGTCCCTCGCATGCTGCTGCAGCCGCTCGTCGAGAACGCGATCAAGCATGGCATCGCGCCGCAGCCCGGGCCGGGCCAGATCGAGATCCGCGCGTGGCGCGACGAGGACCATCTGCTGATGGAAGTCGGGGACAACGGCGCCGGCTTGTCGCAAGACGCGCTCACCGCGCTCCAGTCCGGCATCGGGCTGTCGACGACTCGCGCCCGCCTGCAGCACCTCTTCGGCCGCGATTACCAGTTCGAATTCCTTCGTCAGCCGAGCGGCCTGGCCGTCCGTGTCGTCATTCCGTGGCGCTCGGCGGAGCCGGCCGTCGAGCTGAAACCAGCGAGTGTGGCATGACCCTGACCCTTGCTTCGTCCAAACCGCAGCCCCAGGTGACCCGCAAGATGCGCACCCTCAAGACGCTCATCGTGGACGACGAGCCGCTCGCGCGCGAGCGTGTGGTGACGCTCCTGCAAAACGAGGAAGGCATCGAGATGCTCGGCGAGTGCCGGGACGGCCTCGAGGCGATCGCCGCCATCCAGCAGCTCCAGCCGGACCTCGTGTTCCTCGACGTCCAGATGCCGGGGGCCGACGGCTTCCAGGTGATTGAGGCGATCGGCGGCGAGAAAATGCCGATGGTCATCTTCGTCACCGCATACGACCAGCACGCGCTCAAGGCGTTCGAAGTCCGCGCGCTCGACTACCTGCTTAAGCCGTTCGACCGCGATCGCTTCCGCGAAGCGCTCGGCCGCGCGCGCCATCACATCGAGCAGCAGGAGACGGGCGACCTCGGCCGGCGGCTGCTCGCGCTCGTCAAGGACCTGCGGCCCTCGGCGCCGAAGACCGATCGGCTCGTGGTAAAGGCCGGCGGGCGTCTGTTCTTCCTGCGGACCGACGAGATCGACTGGGTCGAGGCGGCGGGCAACTACGCGCGGCTGCACGTCGGCAACGAGGCGCACCTGATCCGCGAGACGATGCAGTCGCTCGAGAACCGGCTCGACGCCGAGCGCTTCTTCCGGATCCACCGCTCGCGCATCGTCAACATGGAGCGGATCCAGGAGCTGCAGCCCTGGTTCAACGGCGAGTACGTCGTGATCCTCAGGAACGGGACTCGGCTGACGCTCAGCAGGGGCTATCGAGAAAAGCTGCAGGAAAGGCTTGGGAAGGCCTTCTAGCAATGCCAAATGCCTAATGCCCAATGGGACCGCGCTCGCATAGTCCGCGACGGTCTCGAGTGCAGTCCCTTTAGGCATTGGGCATTCGGCATTCGGCATTATCGTGATCCCGCCGTCGACGTCTTGACCTGTCCGAGTAGCGTGTTCAGCGAAGCGAGGTGGCGGTCCAGCTCGCTCGACAGCTCCTTGAACACGTGGTAGGCGCCGTCGGTCGGCCTCGCGTCCCCGGTTTCGACGACGCGCCGCAGCGACGCCAGCCGGTTGTTCAGCTTGATCGGGAAGTTGAGCGGGTCCTGGCTGCTCCGGTTCCGGACCTGATACAGCTCCTCCTCGATCGCGCTCAGCTTGGCGACGAGCGCAGCATCCTTTATCTTGGGCTTCGCTTCACGAATGCGGACGACGGCGTCGTTCGCCTCGCTCGTCCGATCGCGGATCTGAAGGGCGAGCGCAAGCTGCGCATCGAGGTCCGCCTGCGACACCTGCGCGAAGCCCGGGTGCTTCCTCACGGTGAGCGGGCGCGTCTGGCTCGTGCCGTCCGCCGTGACCCGCACCTGATAGGCGCCCGGCACCGCCACCGGCCCCTGCGAGGCCGCGCTCCACAGGATCATCCCCGGGAACGTCGAGTGACCGCGGTACCGCAGGTCCCACGTGAATCGTGTCAGCCCCGCGTTGGTCAACAAGGTCTGCGGCTGCGGCGGACCGACGCCGCCCCCGCCACCGCCCGCCGGCTCTTCCGGCGCGGGCTTGAGCTCCGCCTCGCGCACGCCGGTGAACGAGCGGATCACCTGACCCCTCGGATCCAGAATCTCGACCGTCACCTTCTGCGCCGGCTGCTTGAGCACGTAGTGGATCGTCGCCGGTCCCGCCGACCGGGTGGCTTCGGCCGGCTCGTACACGTGAAACGGCGCGTCGGTCGTCTCGCGCGTGAGCTGTCTGAGCGCCGTCACGTCGTCGAGAATCCAGAACGACCGGCCGTGCGTGGCAATGACGAGGTCGTTTCCTTCGACGACAAGATCGGAGATCTGCGTGTCCGGGAGGTTGAGCGACAGCGACTGCCACCGGACGCCGGCGTCGAACGAGACGTACGTGCCGTGCTCGGCGCCAGCATAGAGCAGCCCCGCGCGCTTGGGATCTTCGCGGACAACGTGGACGTAGTCATTCGATCGAATGCCGGCGACGATACGCGTCCAGGTCTTGCCGAAGTCGTCTGTCCTGTAGATGTACGGAGCGCGATCGTCGACGAGGTACCGCTTGGCGGCGAGCGTCGCCGTGCCGGGACTGTGCGCCGACGCGTCGATGATGCTGACGCGCGCGAACTCCGGCAGATCCTTGGGCGTGACGTTCTGCCAGCTCTTCCCGCCGTCGCGCGTCACGTGAATCAGCCCGTCGTCCGAGCCGGCCCAGATGGTGCCTGGCTCGAGCTTCGACGGCGCGAGCGCGAAGACCGTGGCGAAGATCTCCGGCCCGTTCATGTCGCCGGTGATCGGCCCGCCGGAGTGGCCGAGCGTCTTCGGATCGGCGCGCGTGAGGTCCGGGCTGATCTTCTCCCACGTCTGCCCTTCGTTCGTCGTCCTCCAGACGTGCTGCGAGCAGATGTAAAGGACGTTCGAGTCGTGCGGCGAGACGACGATCGGGAATGTCCACTGCCAGCGTTCGGGCAGAGACGCCGCCGGCTCGCCGGAGAAGAAACGCGGGTAGGGCTGAATGTCCCGGATGTGGCCCGTCCTGCGGTCGAAGCGGGTGATCTGCGCCCCCTGGTTGCCGGCGTAGAAGATGTCGCGATTGATCGGATGCGGCGCGACATAGCCGCTCTCGCCTCCGCCCACGGGGTAGAGGGTCGCCGATTCGCGGCCGCGGGGCGGCTGACTCGACACGCACGCGGTGCTGTTGTCCTGCTGGGCGCCGCACACATGATAGGGAAAGTCCTTCGTCGTCGCGACGTGGTAGAACTGCGCGGTCGCGAAATCCTGGTCCGTCCAGGTCTCCCCGCCGTTGAGGCTCACGTTGCCGCCGCCGTCGTTGGCGTTCACCATCCGCTTCGGCTCGTTGGGATCGACCCACAGATCGTGGTTGTCGCCGTGCGGCACGCGGATAGTGGAGAACGTCTTCCCCGCGTCAGTGGATTTGTAGAAGCCGGTGTTGAGCACGTACACGGTCTCGCGGTTCTTCGTGTCGGCCGTGACGTGCGAGTAGTAGAACGCGCGCTGGCGCAGCCGCCGGTCGTCGCTGACCCGCGTCCACGTCGCGCCGCCGTCGTCCGATCGGAAGAGGCCGCCGTCGGCGTTCTCGAACATCATGAAGAGACGGTTGGAGTCCGCGCCGGAGACATCGATGCCGATGCGCCC
>JBOGJB010000338.1:0-9964 GCA_050745085.1 Vicinamibacterales bacterium | reverse complement strand
GGTGGGGGCCTGCGCTGGAGCGCGCGCTGCTGGTGGGCGCGGTCGTGGCGGTCATGCAGATCCCGTGGATGCTGTTCTGGGTGCGCCAGCCGCCAGGTACGCCGGGCACGCCGGTGGGCGGCAGCGTCCTGAGCATCGCGAGCGGCGAGCGTGCGCCCAGAATCGGGACGAGCGCGATCGTCCTGGCGCGCGCGTTCTCATCGATTCACGGCAGCCCGTGGTCGCTTCCCCACCTCGGATGGCTCATCGGACTCTGCGCGCTCGTCGTCATCGTCCGCCAGCGACGGGACCCGCCGGCGCTGGCGATGTCGGTCGGCTCGCTGGCCATGGGCTGCGTCGGATTCGCGTTTTGGATCGGCGGTTATCACGATTACTACTACTTTTCGCTGATGCCCGCCGCGGTACTGACGGGCGGACTGGGCCTGACCTCTCTGGGCCCGCCGCGCCTTCGCGACGCGGCGGCGTGGGCGCTCCTCGCCGTCACCATCGCCGTGCAGCCGTCGCGTGTGAGGCACTCCGCCGACATCCACCGGATGCCCGAGTACCGTCCGCTCGTTCGGGCGTCACGCGCTATGGCGGCGCGGCGGCAGCCGCTTCAGCGCATCCAGGCCCCGTTCGTACCGGCGACGAGCAGTCCCACGTTTGTGTACGAGATCCTCGGCGGGCGCCTGTCGGAAGCCTCGCCGTGGATTGCAGAGGTGCAGCCGGACGGCGAGGTGCGCTATCAGCGCTCTGACGCGGCGAGCCGCTGAAAGACCGGACGGAGCTTTCCGGCGGTGACCGGCAGCTCCTCGGGCAGCACGCGCACGTTGCCGACGACCGGCATGAAGTTCGTGTCGCCGTTCCACCGCGGGACGACGTGGATGTGCAGGTGGTCGAGTACGCCGGCGCCGGCCGGGCGGCCGAGGTTGAGGCCCACGTTGAAGCCGTGCGGCGCGTACGTCTCGCCGAGCGCGATCTCCGCAAGGCGTGTCAGCCCTATCAGCTCCTCGCGCTCCTCCGCCGACGTGCCGGCCAGCGAGCCGACATGCCGGTTCGGCACGATCATCAGGTGGCCGTTGTTGTACGGGTAGAGGTTGAGAATGACGTAGCAGGCGCGGCCGCGGAAGACGAGCAACGACTCCGTGTCGGCGCGTTCGAGCGCGGTGCAGAAGATGCAGCCGGAGGCGTCCTGCTTCTCACCGGTCACGTATGCAAGCCGCCACGGGGACCAAAGATGCTCCATGCGCAATACTGAACCCTAGCGGTTCAAGGTGCATGGTTCAGGGTTCAAGGTAGGTTCTGGGTTCACGGTTCAGGGTTCGGTTCAGGGTTCGGTTCAAGGTGCTCACCGCGCGGAACCACGAACCGCACCCTGAACGGCGAACCCAAACCCACCTTGAACCCTGAACGCTGAACCCTGATCCGCGCAGTTCAGAATTGCGGCACCCCCCCGTCCGGCATACCCGTCAACGGCGGAGGCGGTGAGACCGACGCTGCTTCCCCCTCGCGATTGATCAGTTCCTTCAGTTCCTTGCCGGGCTTGAAGTACGGCACCCGCTTCGGCGGCACGTCCACCTTGTCCCCCGTTTTCGGGTTGCGCCCCTTGCGGGGCTCGCGCCGCCGGAGCCGGAAGCTGCCGAAGCCGCGGAGCTCAATCTTCTCGCCGCGATGCAGCGCGTCGATGATGCTCTTGAAGACCGTGTCGACGATGAGCTCCGAGTGCTTCTTCGTCAGATCCGACACCCGGGAGACTTCCTCGACGAGCTCCGCCTTGGTCATTGCCGCAGCTCCCATGTGCCCCCGCAAGGTTGATGGCCCTACTCGCCCCGGTTCATCCGGAAATGATCGCCGAGCGTCACCTCGGGACGTCCCGTGCTCTCGCTGTATGCCTCCCAGTCGGCGCGGAACTCGTCCGACTTCAGCGCGCGGATGCTGAGGCCGATCTTCCGCTCCAACGGGATCAGCTTGATGATCTTCATCTGATAGGCGGAGTCCACCTTCAGATCGAGCTTCTCTCCGTGATGCTCGTCGAACTCCGACACGTGGATGAGCCCCTCGATGCCGTCCGCCAGCTCGACGAACGCGCCGAAGTTCGTCACGCGGACGACCTTGCCCTCGACGATGTCGCCGACCTTGTGTTTCGAGAAGAACTCGTCCCAGATATCGGTCTGGAGCTGCTTGAGGCCGAGCGACAGCCGCTGGTTCTCGGCGTCGATGTTGAGAACCATCGCCTCGACCTTGTCTCCCTTCTTCAGGACCTCGGACGGGTGCTTGACCCGCTTGCTCCACGACATGTCGGAGATGTGGATCAGGCCGTCGATGCCCTCCTCGACCTCGACGAACGCACCGAACTCGGTGAGGTTGCGGACCTTCCCCGTGATGGTCGTGCCGATCGGATACCGCTCCGCCAGCTCGTGCCACGGGTTACTCTCGATCTGCTTCAAGCCGAGCGAGATGCGCCGCGCGGCCGAGTCCACGCCGAGCACCATCGCCTCGACCGAATCTCCCACGTTGAGGATCTTCGACGGGTGCTTGACGCGCTTGCTCCAGGACATCTCGGAGACGTGGATCAGCCCCTCGACCCCCGGCTCAAGCTCGATGAAGGCGCCGTAGTCGGTGAGGCTCACCACCTTGCCGGTCACCCGCGCTCCGACCGGATAGCGGTCGTTCGCCGTGCCCCACGGATCGCCAATGAGCTGCTTGTGCCCGAGCGAGACGCGCTCGGTCGCCGGGTCGTACTTCAGCACGACCACGTCGATCTCGTGGTTGACCTGGAACACCTCAGACGGATGACCGACGCGCCCCCACGACATGTCCGTGATGTGCAACAGGCCGTCGATGCCGCCCAGGTCGATGAAGGCGCCGTAGTCGGTGAGGTTCTTGACGATGCCGCGCAGGACCTTCCCCTCCGCCAGCGTGTCGAGCGTGTGCTTCTTCTTCTCGGCGTTCTCCTCCTCGAGAAGCACCTTGCGCGACAGGACGATGTTGCCGCGCTTCTTGTTGACCTTGATGACGCGCATCCGCAGCTCCTGGCCGCGCAGCGCGTCGAGGTTCCGGACGGGACGCACGTCGATCTGCGAACCGGGAAGGAACGCGCGGACGCCGATGTCCACCGCGAGCCCACCTTTGATCCGCTCGATGACGCGGCCGATGACGACCTTCCGCTCGGCGAAGGCCTTCTCGACCTCGTCCCAGATTTTCATCTTCTCGGCCTTCTCGCGCGAGAGCACGACGTAGCCCTCGCGGTCCTCGGTCCGCTCGAGCAGCACGTCGACCGTGTCGCCGGGCTGCACCGTGATCTGTCCGGTCTCGTCGACGAACTCGTCGATGGCGATGATGCCCTCGGACTTGTAGCCGACGTCGACGATGACTTCGGAGGGGGTGACCTTGAGAACGGTGCCTTTCACCACCTCGCCCTCGGCGAGGTTCCGGAAGCTGTTGTCGTACAGCTCGAGCAGGCGCTGATAATCCTGCGGATCCATCCGCTCGCCGTCCGGACCGTCACCTCCTTTGAGTGTGTGTACCTTCATCTCTTCTAGCTTGCCCATGCGGAACGGATCCTCCTCAACTGTCGATTGCCGGCCGTGCTGTCGCGGGCGCCCGGCGGCCCGAAGATTGCGATCGCTGGAGTTGCGATAAGCAGTAGATTATAGGTCACTTACGAACGCACGGTCAAGGAGCGCAGCGATGGCAAAGAAACGAGCGCAGAAACGGCAGGCAAAGGCTAAGCCGAGGGCGAAGACCGCTCGACGGCGCTCGCGGCAGGCTCGTTCAAAAGCGCGTTCAAAAACTCGTTCGAAGGCTCGTTTGAAGGCCCGTTCGAGGCCCCGTCGAACGAGGGCTCGGCGGCCGCCGGCCCGGTCGGAGGCGCGCCGCAAGGTGACCAGAAAGCCGACACGGGCGGCGGCACCGAGACGGTTACCTCGGCTCGATCGCGAGCGGAGGCAGCTCCACGAGGCCGAAGAGCCGGTTCCGGGCCCGCCCTCCTCCCTCAACGTGGACCAAAGCGCGTCGGCGGCGCGGAGCGGGCGTCGCGAGCTGCAGGAATCGCTGCACCAGCACACCGAGACCAGCCCGGCCTTGACGGGCGGCGACGTCGACGCGGACTGGGAAGAGGCGTACGCGGTGGGCGACGAGGCCCCCGGTGGCGACAACCCGACGCCCGACCAGGATCGCGTGGACGACATCGGCCGCGCCCTCGGCGTCGAATACGAGGATAACGAGGAGCTGAAAGGGGCCAAGAAGATCGAGAAACGCGACCGGAAGCGCTGGGAGCTGGACCCGGCATCGGCGGAGGATTACAAGGACAGGAAATGAGTGCTATGAGTGCTTGGTTCCTGGTGCTTAGTTCTTAGTGTGACTTCGCAGGTCAACTCCTTCGCGGATTGGTCTGATGTGTCTTCGCGGATTCGCTGTGGCAGCGCAGATGAAGTCGCTCCTGACAGCAAAGTCAGTCGCAAGTGAAGTCACACTAAGCACTAAGAACTAAGCCCTAAGAACTGCCCGTATGGCCGCCATCACCCGCTGTACCACCTCTTCGATCGTGACGTCGGTGGTGTCGATGTAGAGGGCGTCGGGCGCCTGCGCGAGCGGTGAGGTCTCCCTGGTGCGGTCCTGATGATCGCGCGCCGCGAGCGCGGTGGCGACCTCGGCGACGGCACCGCCTCGACTGCCGTGCGCGGGATCGTGCGCGCGGCGGCGCGCCCGCTCGTCCGGCGACGCATCCAGATAGACCTTCACGTCGGCCTGCGGGAACACGACGGTGCCGATGTCGCGCCCTTCCATGACGATGCCGCCCCCTTCGCCGTAGGCGCGCTGGCGCGCGACGAGCGCGCGGCGCACGGCCGGATGCCGCGCGACGGTCGCCGCCTCGGCGTCGATTTCCGGCGTGCGGATCGCCGCCGCCACGTCGTGGCCGTCGATGACGACGCGGCCGTCGCCGACATCGAACCGGGCGCGTTGCCCCAGGGCCGCGACCGCCGATTCGTCCGAGGGGTCCAGGCCTTCCTCGAGCGCCTTCCACGCGAGAGCGCGATACATCGCGCCGGTGTCGATGTGCGGGTAGCCCAGCGCGCGCGCGACAGCGCGGGCGACCGTGCCCTTGCCGGCGCCCGACGGCCCGTCGATGGCGATGATCGGCTTACGCATGACAGGCACTAGGCACTAGGCACTAGGCACTAGGCATTCAGCACAGGGCCAGAGTGCCTATTGCCTAGTGCCTCTTGCCTTCGGCACGGCTATTATCCCATCCGTGCAACGTCCAGCGAAGCTGGTATCACTGTTCGCCGCCGGGGCTGTTGCGCTTACCGCCGTAACGCTCGGCCGCGACTACGCGCGCGGGGCGTCGCTCGTCATCCAGGCCGCGGGCATTCAGGGCTGGCCGAACACGATCGCGTCGTGGCAGGCAGAGGCGGTCTCCGTCGAGGCGATCGGAATCCCGACGCGGCATGCGACGCTGACGGCGCGGATCTATCGCCCAGCCGGGGCGATCCGGCGTGCGGTGCTGATGGTGCCCGGCGTGCATGCCGCCGGCATCGAGGAGCCCCGGCTCACCGGCTTCGCGGAGGATCTCGCCGCGCGAGGCTTTGCAATCGTGACGGCGGACCTGCCCGACCTGCGACGGTACGCCATCACGCCGCGGGCGACCGACATGATCGAAGATGCGGTGCGCTGGCTGTCGGAGCGGCGCGAGCTCGCTCCGGACGGGCGTCCGGGGCTCGTCGGGATCAGCTTCGGCGGCGGGCTGTCGGTCGTGGCCGCGGGTCGGCCCTCGATTCGCGATCGCGTCGCCTTCGTGCTCTCGTTTGGCGGCCACGGCGATCTGCGGCGCACGCTGCGATACCTCTGCACGGGCCTCCTGCCCGACGGTAGGCGGCACCCACCGCACGACTACGGTGTCGTGATCATTCTCCTCGGCGTGGCCGAACGGCTGGTGCCGGCCGATCAGGTCGAGCCGCTCCGGCAGGGCATCCACACGTTCCTCGAAGCGTCGCACGTGGACATGGTGGACAAGGCGCGGGCGCAGACGATCTTCGACCGCGCGCGGACGCTCGCAGCCGGCATGCCGGAGCCGTCGCGGACGCTGATGCGCGCTGTCAACGACCGCGACGTCGCCGGGCTCGGACCGCGGCTCCTGCCGCACATCGAGGCGCTCGGCAACGACCGGGCGGTGTCCCCCGTCGACGCGCCTGCACCGTCGGCCCCGGTGTTCCTGCTGCACGGCGCGGACGACAACGTCATCCCGGCGATGGAGTCCACGCTGCTCGGCGAACACCTTCGGCCGCACACCGAGGTGCACGTGCTGCTGACGCCGCTCATCACGCACGCCGAGGTCAACCGCCCCGCGGACTGGGGGGAGATCTGGCGGCTCGTCTCATTCTGGACGGCGATACTCGACGAGTAGCATTGCCGAATTGGGAATTGGCAATGGAGAGACTACAGAAGATCCTGTCCCAGGCAGGCGTGGCGTCGAGGCGGACGACCGAGCAGCTGATGCGCGAGGGGCGCGTCAGCGTGAACGGGCGGACGGTGACCGAGCTCGGGACGAAAGCGGACCCCGCGACCGACGACATCCGCGTCGACGGGCGGAGGGTGCGGGCGGCGGAGCCGAAGCGCTACCTCCTCCTGAACAAGCCGCGCGGCTACGTCTCGACGCGCACCGATCCGCAGCGCCGGCCCACGGTCATCGATCTCCTCGAGGGTGTACGGGAGTACGTCTATCCCGTCGGCCGTCTGGATGTCGATTCAGAGGGACTGCTGATCCTGACGAACGACGGCGAGCTGACGGCGCGGTTGACGCACCCGCGCCACGGCGTGGAGCGCGTGTACGAGGCGCGCGTGCGGGGCGTGCCCGATCGCCGCGCGCTCGACCGGCTCGCCAGGGGCGTCGCGATCGAGGGCCGGCGCACGTCGCCCGCGAAGGCGCGGCTCGTCCGGGCGCTCGACGCCCAGTCGGGCCCGCAGGCCCTCGTCGAGCTCACGCTGTGCGAAGGACGGAAGCGTCAGGTCCGGTTGATGTGCGACGCCATCGGCCATCCGGTCGTGCGCCTGCGGCGGATCCGGATTGGACCGATCAGCGACCCCCGGTTGAAGACGGGACACTGGCGCGAGCTGAGCGACAAGGAAGTTGCGTCTCTGAAGAGGGCTGCGAGAGTCTAGTGCACCGTTTCTCCATCGAACGGCAGCGGATTTTCAGCGGATCCCCCCTCGGTCAAGCCGGTCGGCGCCTCGAAACCGAGCGCCTCCGCCATGTCCTCCACCTTCGGCAGGTCGCTCAGATCCTTCAGGCCGAACCGGTCGAGAAACTCGCGCGATGTCGCGTAGATGAACGGCCGCCCGACGACCGGCTTACGGCCAACGATCTTCACGAGCCGGCGCTCGATGAGCGTGCCGAGGACGCCGGCCGTGTTGACGCCACGGATTTCGGCGATCTCCGGCGCGGTGATCGGCTGCTTGTAGGCGATGACCGCGAGCGTCTCGAGCGCGGCGACCGACAGCTTCTGCTTCGTCTGCTCGTGGAAGAGCTTGCGCACCCACTCGTGCAGCTCGGGGCGCGTCACGATGCGGTAGCCGCCCGCGATCTCAACCATCTGCAGCCCGCCCTGGCGCTCGTAGTCCTTCTTGAGCGCCTCGATCGCCTCCTGCACCGCTTCCTTTGGCTCGCCGTCGAGCAGCTTCGCAAGCTGCTTGACCGTGAGCGGATCGGGCGAGGCGTAAATCAGCGCTTCGATGACAGCTTTTAACGACTCGGACATTTTTCTGACCTCTGTCAGTTCTTGGTGCTTGGTGCTTAGTGCTTAGTATGACTTCGCTCGCCACTCTCTTCGCAGAATGATCTCCGAAGCCTAAGTGGGAGCGAGTACCCCGGTCTGCGTAGGCTGTGGCGAGTGAAGTCACACTAAGCACTAAGAACCAAGCACTAGGAACTCTCTGGATCCAGCAGGGGCCTCGGAGCGTCAGCAGGTCTCGCGCGCCTATAGACACGGATGGGTTCGAACGCGCCGGACTGGAACACGCGGACGAGCTTGAGCCGGATCATCTCCAGCAGCGCGAGGAACGTGACAATCAGGCCGCTGCGCTCGTCGACGTCCGAGAACAGCTCTTCGAACCCGCAGGCTTCGGTCTCGGACAGCCGCGCCAGCAGCTGATCGATCCGCGTCTCGATCGGAATCTGTGCTGGAGGCAGCGGCACGTGCGGCCGGTGCCTGGCGCGCTCCAGCACCGCGCGGAACGCCGACATGAGGCTGAAGAGGTCGACCTCGACCTCCGGCTCCGGCGGCTCGCCCGCAATCTCGGTGACGACTGCGTCGGGCCGGGACCACTGGGCGCTCCGCACGGTCTCGCGCTCGTGCAGCAGCTCGGCGGCCGCCTTGAACCGCTGGTGCTCGATCAGCCGGCGGACCAGCGCCTCGCGTGGATCCTCCTGCGGATCTTCCTGCGCGGGATCGGGGCGTGGCAGCAGCATCCGCGACTTGACGTGAATCAGCGTCGCGGCCATGACGAGGAACTCGCCGGCGACGTCGAGGTTCAACTCCTGCATCAGCCCAATGTAGTCGAGGTACTGCTGGGTGATGAGCACGATGGGAATGTCGTAGACGTTGACCTCATGCTTCTGGATCAGGTGGAGGAGCAGATCGAGCGGCCCCTCGAAGTTCTCGAGCCTGACCGGGTACGCCTCGAGGACTGATTCGAATTCCTGTTCCACCTAGTACCTCAAGCCTACTGCGGCCCGCACCCGCTCCATCGTCACCCGCGCAGTCGCGCGCGCCTTGCGCGACCCCTCGATGGTGATCTCCTTCAACCGGCCGGGCTTCGCCAGGACGTCGGCGCGCCGCGCGCGCATCGGCTCGAGCATCGCGTTCATCGCGCGCGCGAGCTTCTCCTTCACCTCGACGTCTCCAACCTTGCCGGCGCGGTAGCGCGTCTTGAGGTCGTCGACTTCCGCCGCGTCCGGGTTGAACGCGTCGTGGTAGAGGAATACCGGATGGCCTTCGACGGTCCCGGGGACGTCCGCACGGATGCGCTTCGGGTCCGTGTACATCCGCATGACTTTCTTCTTCACGTCGTCCGGCGAATCGGACAGGTTGATGGTGTTGCCGTAACTCTTGCTCATCTTCCGGTTATCGAGCCCCGGCAGCCGCGGGACCGCCGTCAGGAGCGGCTTCGGCTCGACGAACAGCTCGCCGAAGAACTGATGGAAGCGGCGCACGACCTCGCGCGACAGCTCGAGGTGCGGCACCTGATCCTCGCCGACCGGCACGTACGTCGCGTCGTAGATCACCACGTCCGCCGTCTGCAGGAGCGGATACCCGAGAAAGCCGATCGTCGACAGGTCCTTCTCCGTGAGCTGCTGGATCTGTTCCTTGTAGGTCGGGACGCGCTCGAGCCACGGGATGGGAACGACCATCTGCAGGAGCAGGTACAGCTCGGCATGCTCGGGCACGAGCGACTGGATGAAGATCGTGCTGCGCTCCGGGTCGAGGCCGGCGGCGATCCAGTCGGCGACGTTGTCGAGCGCGTACTCGGTGAGCGCGCCGGTGTCGGCGTATTCACTCGTGAGCGCGTGCCAGTCGGCGACGAAGTAGAAGCAGTCGTAACGATCCTGGAGCTCCGCCCAGTTGCGCAGGGCGCCGACCAGATGTCCGAGGTGGAGCTTCCCCGTCGGGCGCATGCCCGACACGACGCGCGGTTTCACAGATGAGCAGACAAAGAATACGGCAAAAGCCCCGGAATGAAAAGCCCGTACAGGCGGTCGATCAGCGGGGCGCCGCCGCGAAATACGCCAGCACCGCGTCCGCCGCCTTTGCGCCGACGACGCCGATCAGCTCATCGCGGGTGGCGCGCCGGACGCCGGCCAGGCTGCCGAAGCGCCGCAGCAGCGCGCGCCGCCGCCGCGGACCGATCCCCGGCTCGCCGTTGCCAGCCCCTACGCGTGGCTGACCCTTCTCGCCAACCTGGCCGGCTTTGTCCTCTTGCTCGCTGC
>JBOGJB010000337.1:0-3587 GCA_050745085.1 Vicinamibacterales bacterium | reverse complement strand
GATCATCCGCAGCGTGAACGCGACGTGGGGCATCTACGCGAAGTCGATCGAGACGGGCGAGGAGATCGCGATCGACGCCGACCGCCAGATGGACACCATGAGCGTCATCAAGATCCCGCTGATGGTGGAAGTGTTCCAGCAGGTCAAGGACGGCACGTTCGCACTCGCCGACAAGTACACGCTGTCGAAGGAGGACATCCTGCCGGGCACGGGGATCATGCGCAGCCTCGACCCCGGCGCCGTGCTCACCGTCAAGGACCTGATCACGCTGATGATCATCGTCTCGGACAACACGGCGACCGACGTGCTGTACCGGATGGTCGGGGGCGTGGAGGCGGTGAACCGCCGGATGGACGCGCTCGGCCTGACGAAGACTCGCGCGCCGGCACCCTCCCGCGCCTGGTTCGATGCGCTGCGCGCGGCGCCGTCGGCGGCCGATTTCCACCGCGCGGCGAAGAACCCGTACGGCCTCTCCACGCCGCGCGAGATCGGCGTGCTGCTCGAGCGCCTGGAGCAAGGCACGCTGGTCGACAAGGCCGCTTCCGATCAGATGCTGCAGATCATGCGGGGGCAGATCTATCGCTCGCGCATTCCTCGTCTGGTGAGCGGGTTCCGCATCCCGCACAAGACCGGCGACTTCCTGCCCTACATCGGCAACGACGTCGGCGTGCTCGAGAGCTCGGGCACGACCGTCGTGCTCAGCGTATTCACCGCGAACCACTTCGGCGGCGGGGACACGCTCGAGGAGGCGATCGGACGCCTCTCGGCGGAGATTGCTGCCTATTTTTGGTACGGGCGCCGCTGAATTCTGGCCAGACTTGTTCCGAAACGGCACAGTGCGCCGTCAGCAGACTACCCAAGCCATTGAAGTTAAACTGTTAAAAATGGACGGCTTAGTCCAACGGTCCGGGCTTTGCTCCACCGACGGCGGGATCCACGGGAGCGGACACCATGATCTGGTTTTTTGAAAAAGGCGGCTCGCACCTCCGTTGCGAGGTACGTACTCATATCGAAGGTGATCGCTACGAGCTCGTCATCACGGATCCGAACGGCGCCGAGCGGCTGGAGACTTTCACGACCTCGCACGACCTCAATCGCCGCGCGCAGGCGCTCGGCGACCAGTGGGAGAAAGAGGGCTGGACCGGTCCTCACATGCGGTTTCTGTAGTCCTTAGTCCTTGGTCCTTAGTCCTTGGTCCTTAGTCCTTGGTCCTTAGTCCTTAGTCCTTAGTCCTTTAGTCCTTAGTCGTAGACTACGCTGCGTCGAAGAGGGTCAGCGCGAAGCGCGCTGACGGATCGATCCACTGGCGTCGCATGCGAAAGCCCGCGCGCGCGCCGCGTGCGACAATCTCCTCCGGCTCGTACTTGTACGAGCTTTCGGTCCAGATCGTCTCCCCTGGTGCGAACCGGACGGTCACGCCGGCGGCGGCGATGCGCACTTCGTGCGCGCGCCGGCTCACCAGGTGCATCTCTACCCGGCGGGCAGCGGCGTTCCAGACCGCGCGGTGGTCGAACGCCATCAGGTCGAACGTCCCGCCCAGATCCTCGTTGATTCGCGCCAGCAGGTTTTTGTTGAACGCGGCGGTCACGCCGAGCGGATCGTCGTAGGCGAGGATCAGCTCGGGCTCGGGCTTGGTGAGATCGGCGCCGAGGAGAAACGCGTCGCCGGGACGGAGCGTGCGCCGGATCGTCGCGAGGAACTCGCCTGCGGCAGGCTCGTCGAAATTGCCGATGTTCGAGCCGAGGAGCAGCACGAGCGTGGTGCCGCCCGGCTCGCGCGCCGCGGCGGCCTGGCGCAGACCCTCTTCGTACGTGGATCGATGACCCACGACCGAGACGTGCGCGGGCGACCCGACGGCCCGCTCCGACTGGCGGAGCGCCTCTTCCGAGATGTCAATGAGGTGGAGCCGGCCGGCCCGGCCGGCGCGGTCGAGTGCGTCGATGACCACGGCGATTTTCTCTCCGCTGCCGCAGCCCAGCTCGACGAGCGTCGCCGGCTCGCGGAGGACGGCGACAATCTGCGCGGCGTGCCGGATGAGCAGGCCGAGCTCGGCGCGGGTGATGCGGTACCACGGGAGCCGGCAGATCGCCTCGAACAGGCTCGACCCCAGCTCGTCGTACAAGTACTTGGACTGGAGCTCCTTCGGCGATTTCCGCAGATCGCGCGCCACGTCTGCTGCGAATTCGGCGTTGCCCGTATCCAGCGCGTCAGCGCGCCGAGCGGGAGCGAGGCGTGGCAGGCCGC
This sequence comes from Vicinamibacterales bacterium, assembly GCA_050745085.1. GTDB lineage: Bacteria > Acidobacteriota > Vicinamibacteria > Vicinamibacterales > 2-12-FULL-66-21 > DATAEE01. Next base: position 1,343 of record JBOGJB010000337.1, on the reverse strand, counting down.
GGGGGTGGGGCCCCGCGGCAAAGGAAGGAAAGCGGGTGTTCATGCCCGCACCGTCCGGAATTTCGCAAAGACGTACGGATAGTCCGGCCGGAACCAGTTGCGGAAGCTGCGGCGGACCAGCTCGCGCGGCGTGACTGGAGCCCCGCCTTTCATGACGTAGTGCCGGCCGTCGAAGAAGTCGGCCGAGTACTCGGGGTACGACGCCATCGGCTCGAAGCCGGGAAAGCCGGCGAATACCGTGGAGGTCCACTCCCATCCGTCGCCGACGAGGTCCTGCACGCCCCACGCGCTCGCGCCCGCAGGACACCCGCCAACCGGGGCAGGGTCGAAGCTCGCGAAGTCGAAGGCGCCACGCCGAATGCCGTCATCCGGCGGCTCGTCCCCCCACGGGAAGGCCCGCTCGCGGCCCGAGCGATCACCGAACGCCGCGCGGTGATACTCGGCTTCGGTCGGCAGGCGGCGGCCCTTCCATCGGGCGTAGGCGTCCGCCTGCTGCCACGTGACCCAGGCCGGCCAGGCCATCGGCAGCGGCAGCTCTTCGAACATGCCGCGCCAGACCCAGGTCCCGTTGCGCCGCGCCCAGAAGTGCGGCGGTTCCTGGCCGGCCTCGACAAACGCGAGGAAGCCCTGGTTGGTGACCGGGAAGACGTCGATGTCGAACGCCGGCACATCGACTTCGAGCGCCGGGTACTCGTTGTCCCACCAGAACGGATCGCGAAGCGGGTCGGCGCCGAGCGTCGCCTTCCCCGCGGGGATGCGCGCCTCCGCGTGAGGCGGCGGGTCGCCGCCGGCGTCGGGCCGATACCCGTCAGGCGCGCGCTTGAGCTCGTAGGGAAGCTGATGCCACATGTACATCAGCGTCTCCTGGTGCATCTGCTCGTGCTCGAGCACCGCGTAAACGGCTTCGAGGCGGCGCATCGCGGGGCGGCCGATCGCGTCGAGCGACGAGGTCCGCAGCGCGTCGAGGATCGCCGCATCGGCCGAGCGCGCGTACGCCTGCACCTCCTCTCGCGACGGCCACACGGCGCTTGCGCTGGAGGCGCCAGCCGCGGCGCGCTCGTCCTCCGGATCGATGCCTCGCGCGAACAGCGTTTCGAGCCGCTCGTCCACGCCAGGGCGGCCCAGCCCGCGCTTGACGAGCGCGATGACGCTGAACGCGGGAAGGTGTCCCTCGTAGAACACCACGGGATTGCGCAACGAGATTGGACGCGTGTAGTACGCGTCGGGTGAAAGGAGATTGAACAGCCCGCGCGACCGCGCGCGGTTGCGGAGATACCAATCGATGGCCGTGTCGCGGTCGAGTGCCTGACGGACGAGCGGGAGCGGCATGTTTCAGGGTGCTA
>JBOGJB010000336.1:0-3376 GCA_050745085.1 Vicinamibacterales bacterium | reverse complement strand
GTGCTGTGCCGGTACAGCGGCAGCGCCTCCGGGCTCTCGGGCGTCACGATCCGGACCGAGGCGTCGGCCTCGAGCGGATGCGACAGGTCGACGAGACGGTCGTCGACCTTCGCGGCGAGCGCCGCCTTGGCGAGCCGCGGCGAGATCGCGGCGTCGATCTCGGCCGGGCTCGCGCGCGCGGCGCTCGCCGCGAAGGTGAACGACCGCCTGGTCGATCTCGCTTTCCCGCTCGACCGCGACGCGAAGGTGCGCATCGTCACCGCCAACGCGGACGATCCTGAGGCGCTTGCGCTCTACCGCCACAGCACGGCGCACCTGCTCGCCGCCGCCGTCACCGCGATCTTTCCCGGCGCGCAGTGCGGCATCGGCCCCGCGACCGACGAGGGCTTCTTCTACGACTTCGTCGTGGCGCGCCCGTTCGTCCCCGAGGACCTCGAGGCGATCGAGAAAAAGATGAAGGAGCTGGCAGACGCCGACCTGCCGTACGAGCGGCAGATGTGGCCCCGCGAGGAGGCGAAGGCCTTCTTTGCGAAGAAGGGCGAGCCGCTCAAGGTGCAGCTCATCGAGGAGAAAACCGCAGGCCAGTCGCACGTGTCCTGCTACACCATCAAGGACAAAGACACGTTCGTGGATTTCTGCGTCGGCCCGCATGTGCCGGCGACTGGAAAGCTGAAGGCGTTCAAGCTCCTGACCACCTCGAATGCGTACTGGAAAGGCGACGCGCGGAACCAGCCGATGCAGCGCGTCTACGGCACCGCGTTCTTCAAGGACTCGGAGCTGAAGGCCCACCTGCTGCGGATCGAGGAATCGAAGAAGCGCGACCACCGGAAGCTCGGGAAAGAGCTGGGCCTCTTTACCTTCCATCCGTGGGCGCCCGGCGCCGCGTTCTGGCTCGGGAAGGGCACGGTCCTGTACAACCTGCTCGCGAACTACATGCGCGAGGTGATTCTCCCGGCCGGCTACGTCGAGGTGAAGACCCCCCTCATCTACAATAAGGCGCTCTGGGAGACCTCGGGCCACTGGCAGCACTACCGCGAGAACATGTTCCTGGTGGACGCGAAGGGAGCGGGCGACGAGCCGGAGCACATGGCGATGAAGGCCATGAACTGCCCGGGGCACTACCTCGTGTTCGCCAGCGAGACCCGCAGCTACCGGGATCTGCCGCTGCGTTTCCACGAGCAGACGCCCCTGCACCGCAACGAGGCGTCGGGCGTCCTGTCGGGGCTGACCCGCGTCCGTCAGTTTTCGCAGGACGATGCCCACTGCTTCGTGACGCAGGAGCAGATCGGCGAAGAAACCGAGCGGCTGCTGAAGCTCGTGCAGCGCGTGTACGCCGACTTCGGTCTCGACTACACCGCCAAGCTGTCGACGCGGCCGGATGAATACCTCGGCGACGTTTTGACGTGGGACTCCGCGGAAGCGCAACTCAAGGCGGCCCTCGAGCGCACGGGGCAGAAGCACACGATCGCGGAGAAGGACGGAGCGTTCTACGGCCCGAAGATCGACTTCGACGTTACTGACGCGATCGGCCGGAAGTGGCAGTGCGCCACTATCCAGCTCGACTACGCGATGCCCGAGCGGTTCAACCTGAAGTACGTGGGCGCCGACAACGCCGAGCACCGGCCGATCGTCATGCACCGGGCGATTTACGGCAGCTTCGAGCGCTTCATCGCGCTGCTCATCGAGAACTACGCCGGGGCCTTCCCGCTGTGGCTGGCGCCCGTGCAGGCGGCCGTCCTGCCCATCGCGGACCGCCACGCCGACTATGCCCGGACGGTCGCGGCGCGGCTCACCGCGGCGGGGCTACGGTCGGAGGTTGACGACCGCCAGGAAAAGATAAACTACAAGGTCCGCGGGGCGGAACTGCAGAAGATCCCCTTCATGCTGGTCGTGGGGGATCGCGAAGCGGCCGAGGGGAAGGTGGCGGTGCGCCGCCACGGGATGAAGGACGAAGGGGCGCAGCCGCTCGACCAGTTCATCGAGCGGGCCACGGCCGAGGTCGAGAACAAAGGGAGAACCGAAACTCCAGTCCTCGCGCCGTTGTCGGACGGCCTGTAGGTTTTCGGGACGGTGTTGGAATCACCGCGCCGAGCGTAAGCGAGGCGTGGTAGGCCGTGGGGGTGGGGCCCCACGGCAAAGGAAGAAAAGAGGCACGTATCGCATTCGACAGGAGTCCGCGCCGGGACGACCGGGCGCGGGTGAACGAGCGCATCCGGGTCCGCGAGGTCCGGGTGATCGACGACACCGGGCAGCAGCTCGGCATTATGGCGCCGGCGCAGGGGCTGGCGATCGCGCGGCAGAAAGGGCTGGATCTGGTCGAGATCTCGCCGACCGCCAACCCGCCCGTCTGCCGGATCATGGACTTCGGGAAGTACCAGTACACGGAGCAGAAGCGGGCGCGTCAGGCGCGGAAGCACCAGAAGGTGATCGAGGTCAAGGAGATCAAGTTCCGCCCCAAGGTGGACGAGCACGACTACCAGTTCAAGAAGAAGCACATCGAGCGCTTCCTCGCCGACGGCGACAAAGTCAAAGCGACGATCTTCTTCCGCGGCCGCGAGAACGCGCACCCCGAGATCGGGCGGCGCGTCCTCGAGCGGTTGATCGATGAGCTTGCGCAGGTGGCGATCGCCGAGACGGAGCCGCAGAAGGAAGGCAATCAGATGCACACGATCCTTTCTGCCAAGCGGAAATAATGTCGAATGTCGAATGACGAAGGCCGAATGCGCAGAGGAAACGAATGCCGAAGCTGAAAACACACAAAGGCGCATCGAAGCGGTTCAAGCGGACCGCGACGGGCAAGTTCAAGCGGAGCAAGGCGTTCAAGCAGCACATCCTCACGAGCAAGGCGCGCGCGCGCAAGCGCAAGCTGAAGGGGACCGAGACGGTCGACGCAGTCGACGCGGCGAAGCTGCGGATCATGCTCCCTTACGACTAAACGGTCAGGAGATTTACGAATGCCACGAGTAAAACGAGGAAACATCCGGCGCGCGAAGCGGAAGAAGCTGCTCGCGCGCGCCAAGGGCTTCTATCAGACGAAGAGCAAGCTCTATCGTTCCGCGAAAGAGTCGGTCGACACGTCGCTCAAGTACGCATTCGTCGGCCGGCGGCGCAAGAAGCGGGACTTCCGCCGGCTCTGGGTTGTCCGGATCAACGCCGCCGCACGCGAGCACGGCCTGACCTACGGGCAGCTGATCAGCGGTTTGAAGGCGGCCGGCGTCACGCTCGACCGGAAGATGCTCGCCGACCTTGCCGTCACCGAGCCGGCCGCGTTCGCAAGGATCGCGGCGCAGGTGAAGGACGCCCGGCCGGCGCGTTAGGGCGCCTGCGGCCCGCGCGTGCCCGGGGCCCCCAACGCGCCAGGCGCGTTGGGGTGGCC
>JBOGJB010000335.1:0-3576 GCA_050745085.1 Vicinamibacterales bacterium | reverse complement strand
CTCCAAGCTTGTTCATTCTAGAGGGGCCGGCCTTCAGGCCGGCCCAACGGATCGGCTCATCCAGACTCGCCGCGAGCTGGAGCACGTCGTCGGTGATGTCTTCGAGCGCGAGCCCTTCCGGCACGGTCACCGGCGCGACCGGATCGAGCGGCATGAGGGAAGGAACCCGATCGATTCCGACGCGACGCGCGAGCCGGGCGCGCTGCACCTCTGAGCGCGCGTTGCGCGTCATGATGTAGCCGGCCATGCGCCCTAGGACGGTTGACGGCGTCCACGGTTCTGGACGGAAGCCGGCGAGCTGAAACTCGATCGGCAGCCGTGCCGGGTCCGTCGTGACATGTGCGATCTGCGCGTTCACACCGCCGACGAAGGCCTCGATCAGCCGGCGAGCGTCCGGAGCGTAGCTGCGCCACTCCGCGTCCATGTCGCCGCGATAGGTGAGCAGGCGGGCGAACGTGTCGCGCGCGACGTAGTGGGGCCCGGCGACTTCGGCGAGCCGTCCCTCCGCGACCCGCCGCCAGAGGTCCATCTGCCACAGCCGGTCCTGCGCGGCGACGAATCCCTGCGCGAAGAAGAGATCGTGGACCGTCTGCGCGTAGACGTGGGCGACACCCCACCGGTCACGGATGACCTCGACGGGCCGCTGAAGCCCGGCGAGCGCGATTTCCCCGTTCGTCTGCGCAAGCGCCGCCTCCGCGCGGGCGCGCAGGTCCGGCGGATCCCCGGCGCTCAGCGAGCCAGCCAGCAGCGCGGCAACGAACGCCGCTTCAGGCGCCCGCCATCTCATGCGTCACCTCGAATGAGATGTCCTGCCGCATCGAGTTCCAGACGGAGCAGTACTTTTCGCGGGAGAGATCGATGGCGCGCTGGACCTGCTCGGGCGCCACCGCCCCGCTGACGGTGAAGTGAAGCACGATCGCCGTGAAACGGCGCGGCTCCTCGGGCGCGCGGTGGCCGCTTAGCCGGGCGTGGAGACCGCGCAGATCGTGACGCCCCTTGCGGAGGATGTGAACGACGTCCATCGCCATGCAGGCGGCGAGCGCGAGCGCCAGCACCTGCATCGGCGATGGTCCGGCGGCGCCGTCGCTATCGAGGATCAACCGGTTCTCACCGGCCGTGGCGTGAAGCCGGAGCTCAGACTCCCACTCGAGGTCGACGACAGTGGGAGGACGGGCGGGTTGCTGCGGTGTCAAGCGGCGCGGGTCTCGACGGACGTCCCTCGGCGCCGCCCCGGGATCAGGCTCGAGATAGCGAGCCAGCCGAGCGGCAGCACAACGAGCAGATAGGTGAAGTATTGCCCGTATCGGCCGTCCGGACCGTACGGCTCGGTCGCCCAGTGCAGGGGCTCGCTGTACGGGAAGATGTTCGCTTCGGTGAGCTCGTGGAAGCCGTAGACCAGGAGCTGTACGACGAAGACCATGAGGAATACCGCGGTGACCTGGAAGAAGCGGGCGAGGTTGACGCGATGGCCGTACCGGGACCACAGCCAGGCGACGAAGGCCGCGGCAAGCGTGCCGGCGACCGCGCCGCCGATGATCTGCGCCGAGCGAACCTGGAACAGCAGCGCGTTCATCAGAAGCGCCGTCTCCATCCCTTCTCTCGAGATCATGAGCACCGTGAAGAAGAACACGCCGAGGACTGCAGCCGCTCCCCGCTTGACCGCCGATTCCTGAAGCTTCTCCTCGATCTGCCGCTTCATATGCCGCGCCGCGCGCCACATGTGCACGATGAGCGAGGCGACGAGGATGGCAGCCGTCAGCGCGAGGATGCCTTCCCACAGCGCCTGATTGCGCGCGCGCTGCAGCAGCAGGCCGAGGCCGATGCTTGCGGCGACAGCCGTGGCGATGCCCCAGTGGACCGCCGGCACGAGATGCCCGCGTCCCGTCTTCCGGAGGTAGGCCAGACTGATGGCGACGATGAGAAAGGCTTCGAGCCCCTCGCGGAGAGTGATGACGAACGATTGCAACATGATGAGTGCCTGGTTCCTCGTGCCTCGGGCCTCGGGCGGTGCCTCGGGTCTCGGGCGGTGCCTCGTCCCTCGCGCCTCGGACGGTTCCACTCAAAGTGAGACCGGATCTCGATTTCCGAGGTTGAGTCTATCCCGGGATATCCGACAAATCAAGTCGTATATCCGCCGCGGATTGCGCGGATGGATAATGCCGCTCGATGCTGAAACCCGCTCCGATAGCCGCGTCTGCCCTGTTTCTGCTCGCGATCGCCGCCCCCGCCCGGCAGGACGACCTCGTCGAGCGCGCGCGCAGGCTGCACCGATCCGCCCCCCTCATCGACGGCCACAACGACTACCCATGGGAGCTCCGGGAAACGACGGTTGACCGTGACCTGGAGAAGCTCGACATCAGCAAGCCGCAGCCCGCCATCCACACCGACATCCTGCGGCTGAAGGCGGGTGGGGTCGGCGGCCAGTTCTGGTCGGTCTACGTGCCCTCCTCGATGGCGGGGCAGCAGGCGGTGACCGCCACCCTCGAACAGATCGACATCGTCCATCGCATGATGCGGCGCTACCCGGAGACCTTCGAGCTGGCGCTGACCGCGGACGATGTCGAGCGGACCTTCAAGAAAGGGAAGATCGCCTCCCTCATCGGGATGGAGGGCGGGCACTCCATCGACTCGTCGCTCGGCACGCTCCGGATGTTCCACCGTCTCGGCGCGCGCTACATGACGCTGACCCATTCGACGAATGTCCCGTGGGCGGACTCGGCGACGGATACGCCGAAGCTGGGAGGCCTGTCGAAGTTCGGCGAAGAGGTCGTTCGCGAGATGAACTGGCTCGGCATGCTCGTCGATCTGAGCCACACGTCCCCCGAGACGATGGAGGACGCGATCCGCGTCACTCAGGCGCCGGTCATCTTCTCGCACTCCTCCGCTCGCGCCGTCTGCGACGTCCCGCGCAACGTCCCGGACAGCGTGCTGAAGCTGCTGCCCCAGAACGGCGGCGTTGTCATGGTGACGTTCGTGCCGGGCTTCCTTTCGAACGAGGTCGCGGCCCACGGCCGCCTCGAGCGGGCCGAGCGGGAGCGGCTCACGAAGGCGTCGCCGAACGACCAGGCGGCGGTGAACGCGAAGATCGAAGAGTGGCGGAAGGCGAATCCGGCGCCGCGCGCGACGCTCGCGCAGGTCGCCGACCACATCGATCACATTCGCAAGGTGGCCAGCGTCGATTCTCTCGGGATCGGCAGCGATTTCGACGGCATCGACAGCACGCCGGTCGGCCTCGAGAATGTCTCGACGTATCCCGCGTTGACCGCGGAGTTGCTCAAGCGCGGCTACCCGGACGAGGACATCCGGAAGATCAACGGCCTGAACGTCCTGCGGGTCATGCGGCAGGTCGAGAAGGTCTCAGCGCGCCTGCAGAAGGAACGCGGGCCGTCGCCGGCCCTCATCACACAGCTCGACGGCAAGTAGGATCGTGATCGGCGTCGTCTGGATGTCACTATGCCTCGCCATCACGCAAGGGGAGGGTCGAACGATTATCGTCGCGCTCGGCGATTCGACTACGGCGGGCACGCCCGGCTTTCTGTCGGCGCTCGAATCGCCCCCGAACGGCCGCGGCAACGT
>JBOGJB010000334.1:0-6276 GCA_050745085.1 Vicinamibacterales bacterium | reverse complement strand
GAGCAGCACCGCCAACACGAGGTAGAAGAAAAACGACACGATCAAGCCCGGCGTGAGCACGTTCGCGTAGCCCCAGTATCGCGCGAGAACGTACCCGCCCGTGAGGTAGATCACCGCGAGGACGAGCGACACGCCGACGCTCCCCAGCAGCTTCCCCATCATCAACTGGAACGGCGTCACCGACGCCACCAGAACCTCGCTGATGCGGCTCATCTTTTCTTCGATGACGCTGTTGAGAAGCTGCGGCGAGCTGGACATCACGAGGAGGAACATCATGATCATGAACGCGGCGGGGATCGCGAACGTCCGGAGGCGGTCGACCGCGGCCGCCTCCTTGATCGCGCCTTCATCGCCGCGCTCGAGCAACCCCAGCGAGAGGATCATCCGGATCGTCGTCGTCTTGCCGGACCCGTTGGGACCGATGAAGCCATAGATCGACCCGGAGGGCACCTCGAGCGAGAGGCGGTTGACGGCGACGACGGCGCCGAAGCGCTTGGTGACGTCGCGGATGCGAATGGCCTGGTCGGAGGTCATCGGGATCTAGGGCCAAGAGGCAACGGGTTGAAAAGCGCGGACATTGTATGCTGCTCGTGGCCGCTTGACAGATTGTGAAAGATTTCACATTATGGTCCCGTCAGGCCCGCCCCGGCGCGCGCCGTCCTCCGCCCGATGAGTCAGATCTTCCACCGCAGCACGAACACTCTCTCGCGGCTGAGCATCTTCGGCTCGCTCATCGTCCTCGGTCTCCTCCTCTGGATCACCGTCGTCGTCAGCCGCTCCGGCTACGTCACCCAGGCCGGCATCGCTCGCGAGCAGCCGATCCAGTTCAGTCACGCGCACCACGTCGGGGGCATGGGCATCGACTGCCGTTATTGCCACTCGTCGGTCGAGGATTCCTCCTTCGCCAACGTACCGCCGACCAAGACCTGCATGAGCTGCCACGCGCAGATCTGGTCGCAGAGCCCCATGCTCGAGCCCGTGCGCAGCAGCTTCCGCACCGGCCAGCCGATGGAGTGGACGCGCGTCCACGACCTTCCCGACTTCGCGTACTTCAACCACTCGATCCACGTGAAACAGGGGGTCGGATGCGTGACGTGCCACGGGCAGGTCGATCGCATGCCGCTCATGTCGCAGTACTCGTCGCTGACGATGGAGTGGTGCCTCGAGTGCCATCGGGCGCCCGAGCGGTTCATCCGCCCGCGCGATCAGGTCTTCAACATGGAATGGGAGCCGCCCGCGAACGATCCGGACTTCGGCGCGCGGCTCGTGAAGGAATACCGGATCGGGAGCGTCGAGCACTTGACCAGTTGCTCGACATGCCATAGGTGAGGTCGCTGTGAAGGCGGAGTTCTGGAGAAACGTCGAGGAGTACACGGCCTCGAGGGAGATTGAGGAACTCGTCCATCGTGAGTTCCCGGCGCTCGCCTCCGAGTTCACCGATCCGGTCGGCCGCCGCCGCTTCCTGCAGGTGATGGGCGCGTCGCTGGCGCTCGCGGGAGCCGGAGCCTGCACGCGCCAGCCGGACGAGTCGATCGTCCCGTACGTCCGCCAGCCCGAAGAAATCATCCCGGGCCGCCCTCTGTACTTCGCGACCGCGATTCCCGAGGCGGGGGTCGCGATGCCGGTCCTTGTCGAGAGCCAGATGGGGCGCCCCACGAAGATCGAAGGGAACCCGGAGCATCCCGCGAGCCTCGGCGCCACCGACGCGCGCACGCAGGCGGCCATCCTCACGCTCTACGATCCGGATCGCGCGCAGACCATCACATACCGTGGGGACGTGCGCCCGTGGGGCAGCTTTCTGGCTGCCATGCAGCTCGCCACGACCGCGCAGCGATCGGAACAAGGTGCCGGGCTGCGGATTCTGACGAGGACGACGACCTCGCCGACGCTCGCCGACCAGCTTGACGCGCTGCTGAAGGAGCTGCCGCAGGCGAAGTGGCACCAGTGGGAGCCGGCGGGTCGCGCCGCTCCGCGGGAGCAGCTCCTCTATCGCTTCGACCGCGCCGACGTCGTCCTCTCGCTCGACGCCGACTTCCTCGGATGCGGGCCCGGGCAGGTCCGCTACGCGCGGGACTTTGCGATGCGGCGGCGTGTCGATCAGGGCTCGAAGGCCGTGCTGCGGCTCTACGCAGTCGAGAGCTGTCCGACAATCACGGGCGCGAAAGCGGACCACCGAGTACCGATGAGGGCGTCCGACATCGTGAAGCTGGCTCAGGCGGTCGACTCCGGAAGCGGCGAGGAGGCGCAGGTCGCGCAGGGCAGACCGGTGGACTGGCCCGGGACTTTGATCAACGACCTGCAGGCGCACGCCGGCCGGTCGATCGTGATCGCGGGCGACACGCAGCCGCCGGAGGTCCACGCGGCGGCTCGCCGCATCAACGAGCGGCTCGGCAACATGGGCTCGACCGTCATACCTGTTCGGCCGATCGAGCCGCGGGCCGTCGATCATGTTGCGTCGATCCGTGAGCTGACCGCCGAGATGGCCGCCGGCAAGGTGGACGTGCTCGTCATCATCGGCGGCAACCCGGTCTTCGACGCGCCGGCCGACCTGAAGTTCGCGGACGCGCTGAGGAAGGCGGGCCAGGCCGTCCACGTCGGACTATACGCCGACGAGACGTCCGAGCTGTGCCACTGGAACATCCCGCTCTCGCACGCGCTCGAGTCGTGGAGCGACGCGCGGGCGTACGACGGCACGGTGTCGATCATCCAGCCGCTCATCGCACCGCTCTACGGCACCCGCACGGCGCACGAGGTCATCGCCGCGCTCACTGCGCGCCCCGAGCGCTCGTCGTACGAGATCGTCCGCGAGTACTGGCTCAAGACGCGCGGCCTGGACGAGAAGGCCTGGCGTCGCGCGCTGCACGACGGGTTTGTCGCGAACTCGGAGGGAGCGTTCGAGGCCCCGAGGCCCGAGGCACGGGCGAGGTCCGAGGCCCCCCCGAGGCCCGAGGAACGAGGCACCGCCCGAGGCCCGAGGCACGAGGAACGAGGCACGACCCCAGAGGCCCGAGGCACGATCGAGATTCAGTTTCGCCCCGATCCCACGATCGGAGATGGACAGCTTGCAAATAACGGTTGGCTTCAGGAACTCCCCAAACCGCTGACGAAGCTGACGTGGGACTCGGCCGCGTACATCAGCCCGAAGACGGCCGAGCGGATCGGTGTCGTGAACACAGATGTCGTCGAGCTGCGCGCCAACGGCCGATCGATCCGGATGCCGATCTGGATCGTCCCCGGCCACGCGCATGACGCCGTCACGGTGCACCTCGGCTACGGCCGCCGCCGCGCGGGCCGCGTCGGCACGCGCGTCGGCTTCGATGCGTACCCCCTCCGGACCTCGGACGCGCTCTGGACGACGCGAGGCGAGATCGTGAAGACCGGCGAGACGTACCCGCTCGCGACGACGCAAAGCCACTTCCTGATGGAGAACCGCAACGTCGTCCGGGTGGCGACGGTCGAGGAGTATCGGCGTGAGCCGGAGATCATCAGTCACATGGGGCACACGCCCCCGAAAACGCTGACGCTTTACCCCGAGCATGAGTACACCGGCAACAAGTGGGGCATGGCGATCGATCTCAACTCCTGCACCGGCTGCAACGCGTGCATGGTCGCCTGCCAGGCCGAGAACAACGTTCCGGTCGTCGGCAAGGACCAGGTGATGGTGAACCGCGAGATGCACTGGCTCCGCGTGGACACCTATTACCGCGGCGACCTCGACAACCCTGAGACGTACCACCAGCCCGTCCCCTGCATGCAGTGCGAGAACGCGCCGTGCGAGGTCGTGTGCCCCGTCGCGGCAACCGCGCACAGCGCGGAGGGGCTGAACGACATGGTCTACAACCGCTGCGTGGGGACGCGGTACTGCTCCAACAACTGTCCCTACAAGGTTCGGCGGTTCAACTTCCTTCTCTATCAGGACTTCACCACGCCCTCGCTGCAGTTGATGCGCAACCCGGACGTCACCGTGCGCAGCCGCGGCGTCATGGAGAAGTGCACGTACTGCGTCCAGCGGATCAACGAGGCGCGCATTACGGCGAAGGAGGACAGCCGCGAGATCCGCGACGGCGAGATCAAGACCGCGTGCCAGCAGACCTGCCCGGCCGAGGCCATCGTGTTTGGCAACCTGAACGACCCGAAGAGCCGGGTGACGAAGCTCAAAGCCGAGCAGCGTAATTATGGACTGCTCGAAGACCTCAACACACGTCCGCGGACGACCTACCTGGCGGCGCTGAGAAACCCGAATCCGGCACTGGATCGCTCGGCTGAAGCCGTGCGCCACCACGAGGACGACTAGTTTCGCGAATGACTGATTCTCCCCACGAGCAGCTCGCCGAGGCGTCGCAGTACGAACCGGCACCGGTGATCGAGCCCGGGCACACGTTCGGGTCGCTGACCGACAAGATCAGCGCGATCGTCTTGACGCGTCAGACGCCAAAGATGTGGTTCGTCGGCGCTGCGGTCAGCGCCGCGCTGACCATGGTGCTCCTGGTGTCGCTGACGAAGCTGCTGTTCACAGGGGTCGGCATCTGGGGCAACAACGTCCCGGTCGGCTGGGCCTTCGACATCATCAATCTCGTGTGGTGGATCGGCATCGGCCACGCCGGCACGCTGATTTCCGCGATCCTGCTGCTCCTCCGCCAGAGCTGGCGGACCTCGATCAACCGGTTCGCGGAGGCGATGACGCTCTTCGCGGTTTCGTGCGCCGTCATCTTTCCGCTCTTCCACACCGGGCGCCCCTGGCTCGCGGCGTACTGGCTGTTCCCGTACCCGAACACGATGGGCCTCTGGCCGCAGTTCCGAAGCCCGCTTATCTGGGACGTTTTCGCGATCTCGACCTACGGTCTGGTGTCTTTCGCGTTCTGGTTCGTCGGACTCATCCCGGATCTGGCGACGCTTCGCGACCGGGCCCGCAACCGCTGGGCGCAGATGATCTACGGCATGCTCGCGATGGGCTGGCGCGGATCGGCGATCCACTGGTACCGGTACGAGACGGCGTACCTGCTCCTCGCCGGGCTCGCGACGCCGCTCGTGCTCTCGGTCCATACCGTCGTCAGCCTCGACTTCGCCGTCGGGATCGTGCCGGGCTGGCACTCGACGATCTTCCCGCCGTACTTCGTCGCCGGCGCGATCTACGCCGGCTTCGCGATGGTGCTGACGCTCGCGATCCCGCTCCGCGCGATGTACGGCCTCGAGGACTTCATCACGAACCGCCACCTTGAGAACATGGCGAAGATCACGCTCGTCACCGGGCTGATCGTCGTCTACGGCTACGCGATGGAGGCCTTCTTCGGCTGGTACAGCGCGAACCAGTACGAGACGTTCATGCTCAAGAACCGGATGACCGGGCCGTACGCCTGGTCGTACTGGGCGCTGATCTTCTGCAACGGGCTCGCGCCGCAGATGCTCTGGCTCAAGAAGATGCGCACGAACCTGCGGGTGCTGTTCATCGTGGCGCTCATCGTCAGCGTCGGCATGTGGCTCGAGCGGTTCGTGATCATCGTTACGAGCCTGCACCGCGACTTTCTCCCCTCGTCCTGGGGCATGTACTACCCGACGGTGTGGGACTTCTCGACTTTCGTCGGCACGATCGGCCTGTTCTTGATGCTGCTGTTCCTGTTCCTCCGGGTGCTGCCGATGATCTCGATCTTCGAGATGCGCACGCTGCTGCCGGAGGCACACGTGAAAGACGTCGAAGACCTGAGAGTGATCTAGCGTCAATGCCTAATGCCCAATGCCGAATGCCGAATGCGTGGAGTGGGTGACCGATGAAGCCCAAGACACCGATCTACGGATTGCTCGCCGAGTTCAATGACGCGAACGAGCTCGTCGCGGCGGCGTCGCGCACGCACGAGGCGGGCTACTGCCGGCTCGACGCGTTCACACCGTTCCCGGTGGAGGGGCTGGCGGAGGTGATCGGCTTCCACGAGAAGAAGCTGCCGCTGCTCGTGCTCGTCGGCGGCATCGCCGGCGCGTTGGCGGGCTTCGGGCTGCAGTACTGGGCGTCGGTGATCGCGTATCCGCTGAACGTCGGCGGGCGGCCGTACAACAGCTGGCCGTCGTTCATCCCGGTCACGTTCGAGGTGACGATTCTCTTCGCCGCGTTCACCGCCGTGCTCGGCATGCTCGCGCTCAACGGCCTGCCGATGCCGTATCACCCGGTGTTCAACGTGCCGCGCTTCGCGCTGGCGAGCCGCGATCGGTTCTTCCTGCTGGTCGAAGCGCGCGATCCGAAGTTCGATCGGGAGGGCACGGCGGCGTTCCTGCGGAGCCTGCGGC
>JBOGJB010000333.1:0-21690 GCA_050745085.1 Vicinamibacterales bacterium | reverse complement strand
GCCGGCCGGCTCACGACGGGCTACTCAACGCCAGCGTCGTAACCTCGTCCTCCGGCTCCGGGTCGAAGACCAGCGGCTCAGATCGTCCCACGTAAGACGACGCGCGCGAGACGACGAGCGCAGCGGCGGCGAGCGTCGCGATCGACGCAACGAACAGCTGCGGCCGGTGGAGCAGCCACACCTCCAGCTCCGCCATCGTGTACGCGTAGGTTGTGAACAACGTCAGGTACACGGGCCACAGCAGCCGGACGTTGGCTTTGCCCGGTACGTACTGGCAGGTGAACGGCACGCGGCCGAAGCGCCACATCAGCGCCTCGACGAGGAGCCAGGCGAGCGCGAGGACGTAGACCGCGTGCGCGCCCGCGAGTCGGGGGCCCCACAACCCGACGTAGATCGGCAGCAGCAGGGCGACCGGCGGCCCGACAGCGATGACGAGCATGGCGAGCCGCGCGCCCGCAACGTGCGACCCTACGCTCGGCCGCTCTGTGAGTCGGAACACCCAGTTCGCGGCCGGCTCCATCGGGATCGCGAACAGCACCCGCGCGCCGACGGCGGCGACAAACGTGAGCACGAGCGGAATAGAGAGGAGCGCGGCCGAAGGCGATGTGACCGACGGCCAGCCCCGCCCCGCGACGTGCAGCAGTCCGGCGATGGCAATCGCACATCCGATGCCGATGTAGATGCCGTACAGGAGCCGATGGCGCCGACTGCGGGCGAAGCTGGCGACCACGAACCCGAACACCGCATGAGCGACCGGACGTGGCGCGGCGAACGGGCGCGCGAGCCGGACGGCAAGTTGCCTCAGCAGTCCGGGCGCGGCCGAGAGCGGTACGTCCTGCGTCTCGAGCGCGCGGCGCACCAAGCGATGGTAGCTGAACACATACAGCACGACTGCAACCGCTGCCGTGCCGAGCGTCATGATGACGGCGCGCCAGGCGAGACCGCTGAACACGTCGCGCGACCCACCGGCGATCACCTCGTAGAGGCCGAGGAACCACAGCGGCGGCGCCCACATCAGCCATCCGTCCGGCCGCGCGATGCTCGCCTCGAGCACGCCGCGCAGGCTGTCGATCATCACGTTCTGGAAGATCACCATCTGCAGCAGCAGGATGACGGCCGCGAACTGTCCCCAGACGATCAGCCGGTGCACCCATCGCCCCCGGGCGACCGTCACGAGCACGCTCTGCACGGTCAGCACCGAGCAGAACACGAATGCGCTCGCCAGGCCGGTCGCGATGACGTGTCCGAGAAACGCGCGCACGAAGCCGGCCTGATACTCCCCCACGACCGCACCGTAGACCAGTCCGATCGGCAGCGCGACGCCCAGCGAGATCAGGGCAAGGACGAGGCCGAGCGCCGTCAGCCGCGAGACGACGATCAGCCGGTTCGTGAGCGGCAGCACCGACAGGATGTGCGCGTCGCGGCGATCCGGAAACACGCCGTCCCAGATCACGAGCGAGATGAGCCCGGCCGGGACCATCGCCAGGAGCAGCAGCTGTACTCTGTCCGCCCAGATGGCCGGCTGCAGGAGATCCGGATGCCAGGCCGCGAGATAGACGTACCTGCCCCACATGTTGACCGGCAGGTACAAGCCCGGACCGAAGATCAGCGCGGCGCTCCAGATGAGAAGGCGCACCTGTGGCAGGCCGGGCGGCATCAGCTCGCTCTCGAAGAGACCTGAGAAGAACGTGCGGACGAGCAGCTCGCCGCGACCGTCGGCGTTCCGCCACACCCGCCTCATCAGATCCTCATGACGCCGACCATCTCCTCGGCCGTGCGATCGACGTCAGTCTCGATGACGAGCGCGCGGAACACCTGCTCGAGCGACGGCACCTTCATGAGATCGCGCAGCTTCGTCACTTCGTCGCGCGCAACGATCCGCCCCTCGTGGAGAATGACGACGTCCGAGCAGACCGCCTCGACGGTCTCCAGCAGGTGCGAGCTGTAAATGACGAGCTTGCCCTCGCGGGCCAGTGCCTTGACGAGCGACCGCAGGACGAGCGACGCCGTGACGTCGAGCCCCGCGTTCGGCTCGTCGAAGACGACGACGCGCGGATCGTGCAGCAGCGCCGCTGACAGCAGGACCTTCTGCCGCATGCCCTTCGAGTAGGCCGACATCGGCGTGTAGCGTGCGTCCTCGATCCCCCAGAGCTTCAGGAAGGCGTCGATCTTCTCCTCCAGCCGGGCCCGCGGAAGACTGCGCAGGCGGCCGACGAGGGAGAGGTATTCGGGTCCAGTAAGGTACTGATAGAGGTGCGCCTCCTCCGGGACATAGCCGACCTGGGCCTTATACGCGATCGGATCGTGGTCGATCGGCACACCGTCGAGCCGCACCTCTCCGCCTGACGGTTGAATCAGCCCCGTGACGATCTTGACGGTCGTCGACTTGCCCGATCCGTTTCGCCCGAGCAGGCCGAGAATCCGCCCGGGCTTCACGTCGAAGCCGACGTCGCGAATGGCGGGAAGAGCGCCGTAATACTTCGTCAGCCGGGAGGCTTCGAGCATGGTCTCTTTGACACTGAAGACGGACCAGAGTTCCGCGAAGTGGGAGGGAGCTCCGCGATCTACTGGATATCTCTCCGAATCACCAGCACGAGCGCGTCTCTCGTCCCAAACTGGTGACGGTAGGCCACGCCATCCGGAACGCGATCGAAGTACGCGACCTCGCCCGTCTCGAGGTTCACCCACTCGGCGAGCGGCGTTGACGGCGGCAGCGTGATGATCCCCTCGCGCGGCGCGTCGTGATGGTTCAAGGCGATGAGCACGAGCGCCTGACCCGACTGGAACAGCCGGGCGTCCACGACCGTCGGGCGCGCGCCGTCGATCGGCTTCATGGTCAGGAACAATCGGGCGCTGCCGGCGACGCTCCCCGCAAACGCGCCCGCGGCGCGGAGGTGCGGCTGTCGCCCTTCGACGGGGCTCGGAGCAGGTGGGATGTCGGCGTCGATCGCAAAGGCGATCGCGCGGGCGCCGTGGCGGATCGCCGTCCAGCCGCGATACCGCAGGGCGGAGGGAGGTCCCGACCCGTCCAGCACAACCGTCGGCGGTGTGTTCTCGTCACGTTTTGCAATGACCTGCAGCTCGGCCTCGGCAGCCGCGGCGCGGATTGCCTCGACGCGATCGTCCGGCACGACGACCGCCGTAAACCCGAGCGCGCGGACGGCGTGCAGGTCGCGCGTCCAGGCCGTCCGATCGGCCGAGCCGTACCGGACGGCAACCGTGAAAACGGAGGCCGCCTGAACGATGCCGAGCGCGACCACCCACAACAGCACGGGCCGATTCTAGCCGACTGAGAACTGGTAGAATCGCACCCCAATTCCGAGGTGCAGCAATGCGAAAGCTCATCTTCGTCCTCGCGGTCGTCGCGGCGGCCGGAGTCGTGCACGCGCGGCAGGCGGTCCCCGCGAACGGCTATCTCACACCTCCGAAAGCGATCGTGGACATCCTCGACGCCGAGCCGCTGCCGACCGTGTCGATCAGCCCCGACCACAAGACGATGGCGCTGTATCGCCGGCGCTCGATGCCGACGATCGCCGAGGTGGCGGAACCGATGCTTCGGCTCGGCGGCCATCGGATCAATCCGAAGATCAACGGGCCGCACCTGCTGCGCGTGACGACGTCGCTGACGCTCAAGCCGATTGGGGGTGGCGCCGACCGTTCCGTCGCGCTGCCGGCCGGCGCGAACCTTCTGTCGATGGGCTTCTCGCCCGACGGCAAGCGTCTCGCCGTCGGCGTCGTCCGGCCGACCGGGATCGAAGTGTGGGTCGTCGACACGGCGACCGCGCAGGCGAAGGCGCTGACCGGGCCGATCCTGAACGCGACGTTCAGCGGCGGTGGGCCCGGGCTCGGCGGCGGCGGGTGCGACTGGCTCGACTCGAGCGCCGAGCTGCTGTGCTCATTCGTTCCCGCCGGCCGCGGCCCTGCGCCCACGCCCGCGCCGGTGCCGACCGGACCGAACGTCCAGGAGCACAGCGGCAAGGCGGCGCCTGCGGCGACGTTCCAGGATCTGCTCGAGACCGAGTACGACGAGCGGTTGTTCGAGTACTACTTCACGAGCCAGCTCGCCTACATCGACGCGGCGACGGGACGCCGGACGAGCGTCGGACGCCCCGGCATCATGCATCGGGCGTCGCCATCCTCCGACGGGCAGTACCTGCTTGTGGCGCGCCTGAAGCGGCCGTTCTCGCGGCTGCGACCGTCGAACGCGTTCGCGAAGGACGTCGAGGTCTGGAGCCGCGCCGGTCAGGTCGTGAAGAAAATCGCCGACCTGCCGGTCGCCGAGGACGTTCCGATCAACGGCGTCGAGACGGGACCGCGCAGCTATCGCTGGCACACGACGGAACCGGCCACGGTCGTGTGGGCCGAAGCGCTGGATGAAGGCGATCCGAGAAAGAAGGTTCCGAACCGTGACGCGATCTTCGCGCTGAAGGCGCCGTTCACCAGCGCGCCCGCCGAGGTGGTCAAGACCGAGATGCGCTTCCAGAACATCGCGTGGACCGACACCGGCGTTGCGCTCGTCTCCGAATTCGAGCGCCGGGGACGGCGAACCAGGATGTGGATTCTGGACGCGGGGTCGACCCAACCGCGCAAACTGTGGGATCGCAGTTCCGAGGACCGCTACACCGATCCCGGCGAGCCGGTGACGCGTCTGGGGCTCGGGCGCATCATCCAGTCCGGCGAGTGGATCTACACGGCCGGCGCGGGGGCGTCACCCGAGGGGGATCGGCCGTTCCTCGATCGCGTCAGCCTCAAGACGGGCGCCAGCGAGCGGCTGTTCCGATCCGATAATCAGAGCTACGAGACGGTGGAAGCGCTCCTCAGCGACGACGGGAAGCGGATCCTCACCGAGTACCAGACGAAAGCGGAGCCGCCCAACACGTACGTGCGCGACTTGAACGCGGGCACGCGCCAGGCGTTGACGACCTTCAAGGATCCGCATCCCCAGATCACACCGTCGACGATGAACCGCCAGTTCGTCACCTACAAGCGGGAGGACGGCGTGACGCTGTCGGGCACGATCTATGTCCCGGCCGGTCAAAAGCCGGGGCAGCGGCTGCCGATGGTCGTCTGGGCGTACCCGCGCGAGTTCACCAACGCCGATGCCGCCAGCCAGGTCGTCGGGTCGCCGAACCGGTTCACATCGGTTAGCGGCGCCTCGCACCTGCTTCTGCTCACGCAGGGCTACGCGATCTTCGACGGTCCGACGATGCCGATCGTCGGCGACGGAGAGACCGCCAACGATCACTACGTCGATCAGCTCGTCTCGAGCGCGAAGGCGGCGATCGACAAAGCGGTCGCGATGGAGATCGCCGATCGCGATCGCGTCGGTGTCGGCGGGCACAGCTACGGCGCGTTCATGACGGCGAACCTGCTGGCGCACTCCGATCTGTTTCGCGCCGGCATCGCGCGCAGCGGGGCGTACAACCGCACGCTGACGCCATTCGGGTTCCAGAACGAGCGGCGCACGTTCTGGGAGGCGCGCGACGTCTACGCGAAGATGTCCCCGTTCTTCTTCGCCGACAAAATCAACGAGCCGATCCTCCTGATCCACGGCGAGGCGGACAACAACTCGGGGACCTTTCCTATACAAACCGACCGGCTCTACATGGCGCTCAAGGGGCACGGCGCGACGGTGCGCTACGTCACGCTGCCGCTCGAGTCGCACGGCTACTCGGGCCGCGAGTCGGTGCTGCACACGGTCGCCGAGATGCTCAACTGGATGAATAAGTGGGTCAAGGACGCGAGGCCGAGGGAGACAACGGCGGCCTCGCGATAAAACCGCAGTCCTTCGTCCTTGGTTCTTAGTCCTTGGGCAGGTGCACCGTGCACCCCACCAAGGACCACGGACTAAGGACTAGGGACCGTCCCTTACATGTTCTCGATCGAGTCACTCCGGGAGCTGTATCGCTGGATGGAGTGGGCCGACGCGTCGGTGTGGCGCGCGGTGCTGGCGGCGCCTGCCGCCGAGGGCGACAAGAAGCTCCGCGAGTGGCTGGTCCACATTCACGTCGTCCAGCGCGCGTTCCTGCATGTGTGGACGAGCCAGTCGGTGATGGCCGCTTTCAAGGAACCCTCCGACTTCGCCTCGCTGTCAGCGATGCTGGAGTGGGCGCGTCCGTACTACGCGGAAGCGCGGCGCTTCCTGGACCCGCTCGATGCGGCCGCGCTCGCCCGGCCGGTGACGATGCCCTGGGTCGACGAGTACCAGAAGCAGCTGGGGCGCACGTTCTCGACGCCGACGCTCTCGGAAACGATGTTCCAGGTCGTCAGCCACTCCACCTACCACCGGGGCCAGGTCAATGCGCGGCTGCGTGAGCTAGACGGCGAGCCGCCTCTAGTGGACTTCATCGCCTGGGTCTGGTTCGGAAAGCCGAAGCCGGAATGGACATAGACTTTCGAACCCCTCGAACCTACTCGAACCTGTTCGAACACCTTCGGCCTTCGCCCGGAGCTTTCGCTTTCGCCCTGAGCTTCGGCGGACCGCCCCAGCTTCAGCGGAGGCGGTTGGCGGACCGCCGTAGCCTTGGCGGAGGCGGTCGAACCTCCTCGATCCACCAGTCGACGTGCTTCTCCAGCGTGCGCATCGGCATCGAGCCGTGCATCAGCACGGCATCGTGGAACTGCCGCACGTCGAACCGCGGGCCGAGCGCGCGCGCGGCTTTCGCCCTCACCTGTCTGAAGCCGCGGCTCCCCATCTTGTAGGCGAGCGCCTGCCCCGGCATATCGACCGCATAGCGCAGCGACTCGGTGCGAATCTGCTCCTCAGACTCCAGCGTGTGCTCGCGCATGTAAGCCATCGCCCGTTCGCGGCTCCAGCCGAGCGCGTTCATGCCGGTGTCAACGACGAGGCGGACCGAGAGAAACATGTCCATCATCAGTCGGCCGTACTGGTCGTAGGGGTCGGAAAAGAGGCCGGCCTCGTCGCCGAGGCTGGACGCGTACTCACCCCACCCTTCGGTGTAGGCAGTATGCCGCGATTCGCGCCGGATCGGCGGCAGCGCTTCATTCTCGGCCTGCAGGTTGATCTGGAAATGATGGCCCGGCGCGAGCTCGTGAAACGCGAGCGCGCGCACGTTGAGCAGGCTCCGCGACTCGAGCTTCGAACCGTTGTAGTTGTAGTAGCCCTTCGGGTCGCGCGGGGTCGGTACCTGGTAATAGCCGTACGTCATGGACCCCTCGAGACGAGGGTCGAGCCGCGTGACGCCGTACGGCGCCTTCGGCCGGCGCAGGAACAACGCGTCGAGCTTGGGCTCCATCGCCTCCATGGCGGCCATCAGCTTCTCCCCGATCTCGTCGGGCGTCTTCGGAAAGAAGCGCGCGTCGGTGCGCAGGAACTGGTGAAACTCCGCTTTCGTGCCGGTGAAGTTCAGGCGCTCCCGCACGCGCGTCATCACGGCGTTGATGCGATCGACCTCGGCGAGACCGATGGCGTGCACCTCCCTTGGCGTCACGTCGAAGGTCGTATGACGTTTCACGAGCCAGGCGTAGTACTCGCGGCCGCCCGGGTACTGCGAGAGACCCACTGCCGACGGCGCCTGCACCCGGTAGTTCGCGCCGTAGTCGTCGGCGAGCGCCGTGATCGCCGGACGGATCTGCTTGTCGATCACGTTCGCCACGGCCGAGCGAAACGACTCCGCGTCGGCGTCGGCGGCCCCGGCAAGCCGTGCCGCATCAACGGCGAGCGTGCGATCGAGCGCCTCGAGATCGGCGGCAAAGAACCCTGCGGCGAGGTCCAGTGCCTCCTTCGGCACCCGGACGCCGGCGCGAACCTGGTCTGTCGTCCGCGAGCGCATCTGTCCGATGACGTCCGCGTACTGCCGGAGCAGTGCGAGGTACCGCTCGCGATCCGCGTCCTCGCGGACCGGCAGCAGCGGGAAGATCTGTTGCACGCCTCGAATCGGCGTGGAATACGGGAGGACGAGAAATGCGAGCCCGTCGAACCGTGTTTCCGTAAGCTCGTCCGTTTCCCACCGCAGGATCTCCAGCGTCAACCAGTCCCGATGGTCGAGGGCCGTCTCGTCAATGTTCGCGAGCCGCTTGGCGAGCGAACGGCCGAACGCCGCGTCGCGCTCCGCCTGAGCCTGCGACAGGTCAGGCAACCGGTCCACCGGCAGCCCCTGGCGCAGCCGCAGCACCGGACTCCGCTCGAGCCGGAACTTGGTGAGCTCGTCGGCGAGCGGCGTGACCGGCGACTCGGCGCCTTGAGCGGCGACGGCGAGGATCGACACGACAGCGACGAGTAGAAGGCGGATCATCGGAATCGGCTCAACGCGAACATCGGATCGGGCGCCCGCTCGCCGAGGACGACCGCCGCGATGCGCTCTCCGACCGCCGGACCGAACTTGAAGCCGTGCCCCGAACCGCCGCCGGCTATCCACACGTTTGACAGCGCCGGGTGGCGATCGATGATGAAGTGCTCGTCCGGCGAGTTCTCGTACTGGCAGACACGCGTCTCGACGACCGGCGCGTCCTTCAATTCGGGAAATCTTCGCGCGACGAGCGCCCGGGCGCCCGCCAGTCCCTCCGCCGACGGCACCCGCTCCATCGTCGTCGGATCGACGACGGCGCCGCGCGTATCGTCCGCGACCTTGAAGCCGCGCCACTGATTGCCGGGGATGCCATAGAAAATCCGCGTGCCGTGCTCGATCCAGACGGGCAGGCGCGCGTCGCCGAAGCGATCGCCCGGAGGCGTGCCGAAGAAGAAAACCTCCTGGCGCGTGGGGCGTATCTTCGGCGCGAGCAGCTCAGGAAAGACCTCTCCCAGCCACGGACCGCAGGCGAAGACAAACGCGTCGGCGTCGATGGCCGGACCTGCGGTCACGGTCAGCGCGCGCATCGCGCCGCCCGCCGAAGGGCCGGGCGATGCCCGGTCCTGGATGTAGGTCCCGCCTTCCGCTCGAAACAGATCGTGGACGGTCTCGCACGCGCGGCGCGCCAGAAGATACCCCGCTGTGTCCTCGAGGAGCGCCCAGCGGATGCCGTCGAAGGCGATCTGTGGGTAGCGCTTCGCGGCGGCGTCAGGTGTAAGCTCCTGGACCGTCAGGCCGGCGTCGCGAAGGAGCGGGATCGACGCGCGTTCGAGACTGTCATCCTCTCCGGCCACCATCCACAGCGCTCCTGTCTGGTGATAGAGCCGCTGGCCGGCCTTCCGCTCGTGTTCTCTCCACAGCTCGAACGCGCGCACGGCCAGCTCGACATAGATTCGGTTGGCGCCGTAGACGCCGCGGATGACGCGCGTCTCACCCCCGGAACTCGCGCGGGCATGCCCGGGTCCCCAGGCATCGACGAGCGTGACGCGGCACCCGCGGCCGAGCAGCGCGAGCGCGGTCCAGCCACCAAACGCGCCGGCGCCGACCACGGCGACACGCGGGCGTGACTGCGGGCCGAGCCGGACGAGCGGCAGCGCAGCCGTCACGTGCAGAAACGTCCGGCGTTTCACGGGTTGGGCGCCATCGCCAGAATCTGACCGGGCCTGGCGCCGGTGTGCTCGCCGTTCTTCACGACCGCGACGCCATTGACGATCACATGCGGCACGCCGGCGGCGTAGGCGTGCGGGCGCTCGAACGTCGCGCTCTCCGCGACCCGCGCGGGATCGAACAGCACGAGGTCCGCCGCCCACCCCTCGCGGATGACGCCGCGGCGCCCCAGCCGGAAGTGCGAAGCCGGGAGCGAGGTCATCTTGCGGATCGCCTCTTCGAGCGTGACGAGCTTCCGATCGCGGACGTAACGACCCAGGACCCGGACGTTGTTGCCGTAGCCGCGCGGATGCGGCACACCCTCGCCGGGCATCAGCACCGAGGCGTCGGACGCGATCGCCACCTCCGGGTGCCGCATAATCCGGTCGACATCGTCATCCGACATGAAGTGGTACACCATTGTGGCGTTGCCGGCGATCAGCATGTCGCGCGCCTGCTCGAGCTGCGCGTCCAGGTCGTCGCGCCCTATCTTCCGTCCAGCCGCCTGCTTGATCGTGAGGCCGTTGAGCGACGGATCGGCGGCGTGTGACGCGATCGTCGCGAATGACAGATCGCTCAGCCCGCGATCGGCGAGCAGCTGCTTCATCTCGTCCCTTACGCGCCGCCAGGTCGGGTCGTCCTGCAGCCGCTCGCGAATCTTCTCCGAGCCTCCCTCGAGCACCCACGACGGAAAACGGATGCCGAGGTTCGAGCTGGCCGCGGTGTAGGCGTACTGATCGGCGCGCACATCCACGCCGCGTTTCCGCGCCTCATCGATCATGGTCAGCGCGCGGGCGCTCGAGCCCCAGCGGCTCGGAGCGTCGACTTTGAGGTGAGAGATCTGCACCCGGCACAGGCTGCCCTCGCCGACGCGGATCGTCTCGTTCACCGCCTCTTCGAGCGCCGTCCCCTCGTTGCGCATGTGCGACGCGTAGATCCCGCCGACCGAGCCGGCCACCTTCGCCAGCTCGACGATCTCCAGCGTCTCGGCGTACGTTCCGGGCACGTACTGCAAGCCGGTGGAAAGCCCGACGGCGCCGTCTGCCATTCCCCTCCACACGAGCGAGCGCATCTTCGCGAGCTCGCCCGGGGTCGGCGCACGCCGCTCGGTTCCCATGACCGCCCGCCGCACCGTGTTGTGGCCGATGAGCGTCGCGAAGTTTACAGACGCCCCAACCAGTCTGATTCTCGTGAGCGCTTCGCCGATGTCGAGCGACGATCCGCCGCAGTTGCCCGCGACGACCGAGGTGACCCCCATCCGGACGAAGTTCTCGGCGAGCGGATGGTCGGCCAGGTCGTCCGCGTGCGTGTGGACGTCGATAAAGCCGGGCGCCACGACGAGCCCGGACGCATCGATGGTCTCTTTGGCCGATGCGGCGCCGACCTTGCCCACGACTGCAATGCGCCCGTCGCGAATGCCGACATCGGCACGCCGCGCCGCGGCGCCGGTCCCATCGGCCACCAGGCCGCCTCTGATCACGAGATCGAAGGAGGTGCTCTGGGTGCTCAAGGGGCTCAGGGTGCTCAGGGTGCTGGTCCGGAGGGTGCTCAAGGTGCCAGTCATGACCACCAGCGCGGCTACGAAGCGGAGCATGTGTGGCATTCTATGCCGACCATGTGGAAACCGATCGCGCTGGGCCTGACGGTCGCCGGAATCTGCACCGTGAGCACCCTAAGCACCATAAGCACCCTGAGCACCCTGAGCACCTCCGAGATCCTCTGGGACAAATACGGCGTCCCGCACATCTTCGCGTCGGATGCCGATTCCCTCTTCTACGCGTTCGGCTGGGCGCAGATGGAGGCGCACGGCGATCTCATCCTGCGGCTCTACGGCGAGGCGCGAGGCCGCAGTGCGGAGTACTGGGTTGCCCAGAACAACCTCGACATCGACAAATGGGTGCGCCGCATGGGCGTGCCGGCACGGGCGCGCGACTGGTACGCCGCGCAATCCGCCGCCGAACGCCGGCGGCTCGACGCGTTTACCGCCGGCGTCAACGCGTACGCGCGCGCGCACGCGGACCGGATAGCCGACGATGTCGAGGTCGTCCTGCCGGTCGTGCCCACCGACGTCCTCGCGCACGGACAGCGCGTTATCCTCTTCGAGTTCGTCACACGGCGCGACGCGGTAAACCAGGCAACGAAGTCCTGGAGTGCCGAGACCTCTACGTCGGGCGGCTCCAACGCCTGGGCGATCGGACCCGCGCGGTCGGCATCAGGGCACGCGATGCTCGTCGCGAACCCGCATCTGCCCTGGTCCGGCTTCTTCCGCTGGTTCGAGGCGCAGCTCGTCGCGCCCGGCCTCAACGTCACCGGCGGCGCGCTCGTCGGCAATCCGCTGGTCGGGATCGCCTTCAACGACCAGCTTGGCTGGACGCACACCAACAACACGCTCGACGGCTACGACCTCTACGAGCTGACGCTGAAGAACGACGGCTACCTCTGGAATGGAGGGGCGCGCGCGTTCGAGGTCGAGACACAGACGATCGAGGTGAAGCAGCGTGACGGCTCGATCCGCGAGGAGGCGTTTGTCATCAAGCGCTCGATTCACGGCGCAGTCGTGTCCGAGAAGCCCGGAAAGGCGGTCGCCCTCCGGATCGTCGGCCTCGATCAGCCGCACATCGGCGAGCAGTACTGGGACATGGCGCGCGCGACGTCGTTCGCGGAATTCGAGGGCGCGGTCCGACGGCTGCAGAACCCCTTCTACACGGTGATGTACGCGGATCGCGCTGGGCGCATCATGCATCTCTTCGGCGGACGGACGCCGAAGCGCCCTTCAGGAAGCTACGACTGGGCCGGGATTGTGCCGGGCGAGATGAGCGCCACGCTCTGGACCACGACCCACTCGTACGAGGAGCTGCCGCGCGTCGTCGATCCCCCGAGCGGCTGGCTCCAGAACGCGAACGATCCCCCGTGGACGACGACGTTCCCGCCGGCGATCAGGGCGGACGCCTACCCGCGCTACATGGCGCCGCGCTTCATGCACTTCCGGGCGCAGCGCTCTGCGCGGATGCTCGCCGAGGACGATCGGATCACATTCGACGAGGTGGTCGCCTACAAGCACTCCACCCGCATGGAGCTCGCGGACCGCATCCTCGACGATCTCATCCCGCCGGCGAAACAGGCCGGCGGCGTGGCGGCGAACGCCGCCGCGGTACTCGAGGCGTGGGACCGCTCGGCGGATCGGTCGAGCCGCGGCGCGGTGCTCTTCGAGCGCTTCAACACGGAGCTGAACAAGCTTCCGACGGCGAGCGGCAAGGACGGACCGTTCAAAGTGAAGTGGAGCGAGCGCGAGCCCCGGACGACGCCGGACGGGCTCGTCGATCCAGGTGGCGCGGCCGCCGCGCTCGGACGCGCCGCCGCCTCGCTCAAGAAAGACGGCCTCGCGCTCGACGTGCCGTGGGGCGACGTCTACCGCCTGCGCCGCGCCGGCGTCGATCTGCCGGGCAACGGCGGTCCCGGCGATCTCGGGATCTTCCGCGTCGTCGGCTTCCGCAAAGCGGACGACGGGAAGTACGAGGTGGCGGGAGGCGATTCGTTCATGTACGTTGCCGAGTTCTCGACGCCGGTCCGCGCGCTGACGAGTGTCGCGCCCGGGAACTGGTCGCAGCCGGGCTCACCGCACAACGCCGATCAGCTGGCGCTGTTCGCGGAAAAGCGGCTCAAGCCGGCGTGGCGTACACGCGCGGACATCGAAGCGAATCTCGAAAGGCGCGAGGTGGTCGGGCCTGGAAAGTAGCGGGCTCAGGCACGGTTGGTTCTGGTCCGCTCCTCTGTGATGGCCTCGATCCAGAGCCTCAGCGTAAGGTCTTCCCTCTCTGGCTGGAGCACGAACGGGCGCTGCTCCGCTTCGTACCGCTTTCTCAAGACATCCAGGTCGAGCGGAACGGTCCGCGCAAGATGCTTCACGTCCTCGAAATCCTGATCGTTGTTTCTTTCCAGTTTGCTCAGCGCGAGATCGCAGGCATCCGGTGCCAGCAGCCGCAGGCGCGAGTAGGCGCGCGGAAACATCTCGATCAGCCTTTCGGCGTAGTGCTCGGGCAGGTTGACGACCGACACCTTCTGAATATGCACGCGATGCTTCTGCGCAAGCGGCGCGCCCGCCTGGGCCAAGTGGAGAAGCTCGCCCGCACGGGAACGCGGAAGCACGTCGAACACGTCGATATCGCCGGTCGGCCGCGCCAGGCCGTAGCACATGGACACCGTGAACCCGCCGATACAATGGAGATCTATTGGCGCGGTGAGCTGCGCGTTCAGTTCTCTGAGAAACGATCGCCAGGGCTCGGGAACCGTGTCAGGCGGCATCCAGCACCTGCTCCGCTGACAGCCGTGTCAGCAGATTCCAGTGGTGGGCGCCGGGCGGTCGAGTCTCCCGCAGCCATCTGCGCTCGGTCGCCGTCAGCGAGGTGCGGCCGAACACGTCTTCGCGCACCAGGCGCGCGCGCTCGAGTTTCTGCTCGACCTCCTTAAGCGTCGCGGCGCGAGCATCGTCGCCCCGCAGCTCCGCGACCTCTCGAGCCAGCGAGACGACAAAGCCCAGACGATTCTGCAGATCCTGGACCCTGGCTTTGTCCACGACCCAGGCCCAGGGCATGTCCACGTATTGCAGCGCCAGCCACGGAAGCGCGGCGGCGAGACGGGGCTCGAGATCCTGTTTGAGCGCCTCAAGGAGCACAACCGCGGGGTTCAGCGTTGGCTTGCCGGCGGACAGATAGCGGTATCCCGGATAACCCAACGTACCCAGCGTGACGGCCAGACGCTGGAGATCGAGCGGTTTGTCGTTGGACAACGGCCTGGCCGTCGGCGCCAGCTGATACACGCGCAGGACCCGTGCCAGGAGCCGGCGGCTCACAGGCCGCGAACCGGACTCGAGCATCGACATGTAACTCTGCGACACCCCCAGCCGTTGCGCGGCCTCCACCTGAGTCAGCCCCGAATTGAGCCGTGCCGCCCGCAGTGTCTTTCCCGTCATGCGGGCCAGGATATCACAAATTTTGTGATATCCGCCGTAAACCTTTATAGTCGTAGGCCCACATGCACCCCCTCGACTGGACGCTGGCGATCGCTTTCGTCGGCTGGCTGATCTGGGACGGCGTCAAACGCACCCACCTCCAGCACACGACCGAGTCCTACTTCCTGGCGAACCGCAGCCTGCCCTGGTGGGCCGTGGGACTCTCCGTCATGGCGACGCAGCTGAGCGCCATCACGCTCGTCGGGACCACCGGTCAGGGATACGCTGACGGCCTGCGCTTCATCCAGTTTTATTTCGGCCTGCCGCTGGCCATGATCATCCTGTCGGTCACGGTCGTTCCCTTCTTCTACCGCGCGCGCGTTTACACCGCCTACGAGTACCTGGAGCGGCGGTTCGACGTGAAAACGCGCACGCTGACCAGCCTGCTCTTCCTGATCTCGCGCGGGCTCTCGTGCGCGACGATCGTCGCGGCGCCGGCCGTCGTCCTGTCGGTCATGCTTGGCTGGGACATCACGCTCACCACCCTCGCCATCGCCGGGCCGGCGGTCGTGTACACGATTCTCGGCGGCGTGCAGGCGGTCACGTGGACCGACGTGAAGGTCATGGCCCTCACGGTTTTCGTCCTTGTCGCCGCGGTCGTCGTCCTCGTGACGAGCCTCCCCGACGCGGTGTCGGTCGACGACGCGCTCGGCATCGCCGGCGCGGCGGGCCGTCTCGACGCGTTCACCTTCGACTTCACGCTCACGAACCAGTACACCTTCTGGTCGGGGATGATCGGCGGGCTCTTCCTGATGCTGTCCTACTTCGGCTGCGATCAGAGCCAGGTGCAGCGGTACCTGACGGCGAAATCGGTGGACGAAGGCCGGGCGTCCCTGATGATGAGCGCGTACTGGAAGATCCCGCTGCAGTTCCTCGTGCTGATGGTGGGCGTCCTCACCTTCGTGTTCTACCTGTTCAGCCGCCCGCCCCTGCTCTTCAATCCCGTCCACGACGCGCGCGTCCGCGAGAGCGCGCAGGCGCCGCAGTACCTGGCGCTCGAGCAGGAGTTCATCGTGGCGTTCGAGGCGCGGCAGCGGGAAGCACGGGCACTCGCGGCCGCGCGCCGCACTGACGACACGGCGGGCCGCGCGCAGGCGGCGGCGGAGTTCCGCCGACACGACGCCACGATGAGGGAGATCCGCGGGCGCGCGACCGGCATCGTGCGGAGCGCCACCGGTGACACCGGCTACACCGACGTCAACTACGTCTTCCCGACGTTCATCCGGACGGCGCTGCCGATCGGCCTGGTGGGCCTGTGGATCGTCGCCATCATCACGGCGGCCACCGACTCCATCGCGGCAGAGCTCAACTCGCTTGCCACGGCCACGGTGATCGATTTCTACAAGCGGCTGTTCAGACCGGCTGCGTCAGATGCGCACTACCTGCGCGTCTCCAAGTTCGCGACCGCCGGCTGGGGCGTCTTCGCGTGTGTGGTGGCGGTCTACGCGAGTACCCTCGGCTCGCTGATCGAGGTCGTCAATCGATTCGGATCGTTCTTCTACGGATCGATCCTCGGCGTGTTCATGCTCGCGATTCTGACGCGGCGGGCGACGGGCACCGCCGCGACGGTCGGGCTGGTGGCAGGCATGAGCGCAGTCGCTGCCGTGGCCTTCGGCCGGCCGGACGTCGCCTTCCTCTGGCACAACGTCATCGGCGCGGTCGTCGTCTTTCTTGTTGGGATTCTAGTTAGCGGTTCAAGGTTCGGGGTTCGGGGTTCAGGGTTCAAGGTAGGGTTCGGGGTTTGAGGTTCAGCGCCCGAACCGGATTTTGAGTTTCGCATACGCCGTGATCGCGCGTGATCGCGGAGGAAAACAGGCAACGGGAATCGGGCCGACCGCCCGGTTCTCGTTTCGTTCTTTGCGGCCGTTTCGGCGTCCCGTGACACACCGTGACACACGCCTGATTCGCCGAGAGCTCGCCATTGGAGAATCAGATCCCGCGAAACACTATTGCAGCATGTAGCCGCGCAGAAAGTCCAGGACCGTGCGCCAGTGTTCATCGGCGAAGACGATTCCCCAGAGTGACAAGTTTCTTACCTTGGAACTCCGTATGGATAATCGGCCGCAGGTTGCCGAAGCGGCGCCGTTGCTCCCTTCGGACGGTCGGCAGACGCCAAGAACGTCGCAGCGGTATTGGTCGCGCGGTGGCGTTCGAGGACACGATTCGCGAGATGGGCAAGACGCTGGCCCGGATCACCGGACGACCGCTCCTCACCCAATGACACGGCTGTGCCGTGCGCGGAGTCGCGAATATCAGTCAGCAGATCCGATCCTGAACACGGAAACGTCCCATCGGAAATTCCAGCCTGCCAGAATTAGTTAGCTTCCCCCTCAAGACTGTGACGCTTGCGACGGATCTGTAAGCTGCTGGTTGAATGACACTTTTGCTTCTGCTAAAGTTCGCGCAACTCAGAGAGAGTCCACTTGCCGATCTCTTGGCCCTGCCTGGCAGCGAGGTTGTATGAGGCATAGACGATGGATACTCTTCGGTACCCTATTCGCAGGGTCGGTTGCTGTCTGGTCGTTCGCCTCACTTACGTCACTCGCGGGGCAGACTGATCCTTGCCCCGACGTCGCTCGTGAGGGAAATGTCTCCACGCTTGACGAATACGCTACATCGGAGTCGGCTTGCGTGATTCAGACTGCTCCGCCAGGTCCGCCCGATCCAGCCCGCTACGCGTGGGCTCCCTCCAACTCGGATCTTGGACCCGGACCGGGTGGCGCTTTCATCAAGAAAGACAAGTATGTGAAGCTCGATGCACATGCGATTAGCTCCGGTAAGTGTGATAGATGGCTGATGGACGGCGGGGGCAACTGTATCTTCTGGAACACACAAACCCGTAATCTCGTGAAGATAAACATCCGGACCGTTCGTCCGTCGGGCTCCGAGACGCTGTACTGGATCTGGCCGAGGGTGAACCCCACTCAGGACATGGACACACGCGTGCCGAATACCACGCCAGGAACGATCAGAGAGTGGCTCAATGCCCTCGGGCCGTGGCGTTTTCTTTACCAGTCGACTATTAACAAGACGGACTGCAACATCGAGCCCGGTTTCTCTCCTTTAAAAGAGATCACACTCAATGCCTTGTCGTGCAGGCCTGTTTGGAATGAGGAACAGCCAAGAACCTGGTATCTTCCCGCGCAGCCCATTAGCGTCTACATACCTGACACCATGCCTGAATTGTACGTGCCCGCCGATGATGCGATTTTAGATTGGAATCTTGCAGTCGCTGGTACAGGACGTCCATCGATTACAAGGGTAACTGCGCCGTGCGGCACGGGTGGCGACTGTGTGAACGTAGAAGAAGGAGGCAGCATCGGCTGCGCCGACACACTGCCTGGCTCCTTTGGTGAGATAAGCCTTCCAAGCAGAATCCGCTTCACCGCAGGATGGCGCACCAGACCCCCCAGCCGAAACAGACGCACTATGGCACACGAGTTAGGCCATCTTTATGGTCTCGGTAACTACGCATGCCCTGAAACAGAAAGCCTCATGGGACCTGCAACGGGGGGATGCAGTAGTGCCCCCGGGCCCGGAACACCGCTGGGGCCAACGCCCGTCAACGACGTCCTTCCGACAACGGGTTCAACCTATGGAAACAAGGTCCAGAAGTCGTGCGGCTTCTGAGGGGGCCATTATGCGATTTAGCATTGCACTCGCCGGATTCATTTTGTCCGTTTCAGCTACACGCGTAGACGCTGCGTGTCCTGTAACAATTCGGGAAGCGGTGAGGCGTGTTCAGCCTCTGGAAAGATCCTTGACACGGGAACTCGCGCCGATACCATTCGACTACGTTGTTGCGTCGGCCGACGTGATCGTTGAGGGCATCGTGCAACCAATTGGCACATTTGTATCCGACGACGGCTGCGACCTCTACACCGACTACGTCGTCACGCCACGCAGTCTAATTGCAGGCAAACTGCCCAGTCCGTCGCAGCCGGGGCCATCGGTTGTCGTTCGGCAGTGGGGCGGCGAAACCGTAGTGGACGGCGTCAAAGTGGTCTTTAAAGACAAAGAGTTGCCACCGATGATGGCCGGCCAGCACGTCATTCTTTTCCTCGCTTCTACCCAGAGTCCGGGCCTCTACAACATAGCCAGCGGACCAGCCGGAGTTTTCTCGGTCAAGCAAGGACGGGCCAAGGCTTGGACCACGGCTGCCGAAGTCTTTCATGGAAAGCATGCTGATGTCCCAATGAGTGATTTCGTTGCTGAGATCAAACAGCTGAAGCGCCGGTAATAGGCTCTGGCGCCCGCATCGGCTCCACTGTTCGAGATCCGCAACGTGGGAGCGCAGCAGATTGCCTATCCTCTGCGCGTTCAGAATCGCCCGTATTTCCAGTGGGTTTCGGGTCCATTGTCACCACGCTGTCACCGCCACGCCCGCGGTCGCGTGGTTTGCCGTTTCGTCGCCCGTCAGGCCCGCGCGTCGATTCAGGCGGTGGCGCGCCTCTTTTTTGCTCAAGCCCGCCTTCTCAGCGTGCTGGTTCGACTCGCCCTGGCTGTGACCGCTCGCTGCTCACCGTGGTCACACGCTACGTTCCCGACTGCTCGATGAACCGGTCCACGTCCCTGCGGTCCACCAGAATCCGCCGCAGCGTCCGGCCGTCCTTCCCCGGCAGGACCACCCGCGGGATGAGCCGTTCAGCACCCAGGTTCGTGCCGTCCAGAACGACACGCCCAGTTCCTTCGCCAAGCTGGGGCACGATCAGCAGCCGGCCGTTCGCTTTCTGCTCGGCCGTGTCACTGGGTTTCGTTGTGCTCGGCATGGTCGTTCACGTCTTCCGGTTCGTCGTCGCCCTGTAGGGCACGTGCAGACTCCCACGGTCGGCAACCCGTTCGTCCACGCTTCGCGTCCCGCCCCCGACATAGCCGTCTTCTTCGTCGGGTACGTCGGGTCGGGTGAGAGCTGCTGCATACTTGGCTGGCACGAAGCCGGTTCGGCCCCGCGCCGGATCCCGGCCTACCCGTTCGCCCCGCCGATTCGTCAGCGGCGTCGTGGCTCGTTCCAATTACCGCTGCAGGTTCCCCGGCTTCACGGGCCAATCCAGCGTTGCCGGCCAGTTCGGGTGCTCGCCCGTTCCTGGTGCTCGGCACTAGTTCTGGCCGTTCAGCCACCTGTTCAACTGGGCCATCAAGCACGACTACGCCGCGCGGACGCCGTTCCGGCGCGAGGGCGTCGCCGTCATCGAGGTGAAGGCGACGCCGCGCCACGATCGGCGGCTCGTCGGCGACGAAGAGCAGCGTCTGCTGGAAGCGGCCGATCCCTACACGAAGGACCTGATCGTCGCCGCGCTGTCCACCGGCTGCCGCGGCGGCGAGCTGCGATCGCTGCAGTGGTCCGACGTGATCGAGAACGCGATCGTCATCCGCGCCGCGAAGGCCAAGACCCGGCGTGCGCGCGCCTGCCGATCACGCCGCAGCTGCGCGCCGTCCTCGACGCGCGGCGGAACGGCCCGGACGGCGCGCCGCTGCCGCCACACGCGTTCGTGTTCGGGAAACGCGGTAGGCGAGGCGGTCACGAAGGACGCCGCCAACGCGCTCTGGCGCGCGACGCGGACACGCGCGAAGATCGGGGATCTTCACTTCCACGACCTGCGGCACGAGGTCGCCTCGCGGCTCCTCGACCGGGGCGCGCCGGTGCACGACGTTCGCGACGCGCTCGGGCACACGACGATGATGATGACGAACCGCTACCTCCAGTCGTCGGTGATCGGACTCCGGACGACGTTCGGGCTGCTCGACGAAACGGTGACACACTCGTGACACACGCGCCCCGCCGCCGCCTTCAGGATTCCGCGTAAGTCGTTCGGTTGGTTGGTGCCGGAGGTCGGAATCGAACCGACACGATCCTTTCGGATCACTGGATTTTGAGTCCCGCGCGTCTGCTAGTTTCACCACTCCGGCACCGACCGTTCAATATGGCTGCAAGCCGGCGCCACTTTGACGCGCGGACAACCTCGGGGACGATCGCTGGTCTCCGGCCACACTCCTGACAGCAATCCAGCTTGCGGCGTGCGACGCCCGGCCATGTGAGCTTTCAAACGCTGGACGCGCTTATATCACCAGATGATCGGCTTTCGGGCTCTGGTGCCGGAGGATTTGGAACCCCGAACCACCTTGAACCCCGAACCTCGAACCAACCTTGAACGCTGAACCCCGAACCCTGAACCGTTTACGAGTAGTACCGCCCAAACACCCAAAGCGCGGCGAGCACGCAGATTTCAACGAGGATCACTCGGGCCCACGCGCTGCGCATAGCTGGAGTATACCGATCAGGGTCAACGGAGCGGAGATCACGGAGAAGGATAAACCCGGAGACGGTATTCAAATACGAAGTACGAAGGGCGAAGGCTGAAGTGAAGCTCGACCTTCACTTCGACCTTCGAACTTCGAGCTTCGTACTTGGGTTTGATTTCCGTGATCTCCGTGTCTCCGTGTTTGGCTCTTCTCCGTGGGCTCCCTTGCCTCCGTTCCCGGCGCAGACGAATCGACTACGCGATCGGCGATCCGAGTCCGACCGTACGCGGCGCTGCGGGGCGCCAGGATAATGTCGGCGGCGGGGAGACCGGGCGCAAATCCCGGCGGATGGAGGCTGGTCGGTCGGGGATGGGCTCGGACTTGCTCCCTTGAGGCGCCGGGTTGTGGCAGGCCGTCGCCAGCAGCGCCGCACAAACGGTTACGAGGAGCGGTCCCATCATGCCGCGGAACGCAATTGCAAGAACGGGACCGAAGCGCTCATGTCGAGCCGCCAATAGTCGAGCGTGAACGGCGGATCATCGCCGGCGGCGGCGTCGGCCGTCCCGTGCCGCAGCCGACGTCCGCAGCCGTCTCGCCGCCGCCGAGCTCGAGGCGCGCGAACACCTCCCGGCCCCAGCCCAGCTGCGGTTCTGGCAGACGATGATAGGCGGCGGCGTCCCAGTCCCGCAAAAAAGGCGATATGCTCCACTCCGGCCTACGGGCTGGAGGCACCAGAGGGTATATGAAGATCGGACGGCTTTTCACGCTGGTCTTGCTGTTCATAGCGGTGACTGCGGTCGCGGTCCCGGCGGGGCAAACGGGCGACAGTCTCTACAAGCGGATCGGCGGCTACGACGCGATCGCGGCGGTGACCGACGACTTCATCGGCCGGCTGGGAGCGGACCCGCAAATCTCGCGGTTTTTCGCCGGCCATGGCACCGACTCGAAGAAGAAGCTCCGGCAGCACGTCATCGACCTGGTGTGCAT
>JBOGJB010000332.1:0-11653 GCA_050745085.1 Vicinamibacterales bacterium | reverse complement strand
CGCCCGTGGCTGCTTTTCGGTTTCCTGCTGATCATCGACGCGGGCCTCCTTGCGGTCGCGATCGCGCGGCGCCAGGAGCTGCCGCACGCCGCGGGCGCGGTCGCCACGATCCTCGTGACCGCCGTCTGGCTCGCGGTCTCGTACGCGCCCCGCGCGCGGTACGCTGCCCTCGCATTCCCGGCGCTCTTCGCGACGCTCTTCGCGATGGGGCCGGCGATCGCGAGGCGCTTCGGTCGCGCGTTTGCCGGAGCCGGCGCGCAGGCAATTTACGTCGCGCCGCTGCTGCTCTTCGCCCCGGCGGCCCTCGCGCGGATCGAACCGGCCTTCGCGTCGCCGCTACCGCTGTTCGCGACCGTGATCGCGCTCGTGCTCCTCATCGCCTGGCGCGCCGCGGCCGAAGAAGAGGGCCACCTGTATTTCATCGCCGCGTTCTTCGCGATCGCCGCGCAGGCAGCCTGGTCGGTGACCCACCTCACGGCGGATCGGCTCGGGACCGCGGTCCAGTGGTACGCGCTCTTCGGTGCCGTCTCGCTCGGCGTTCCGTTCGCCGCGCGCCGTTGGTCGAGGCCGCTCCAGCCCGAATGGGGTGGCGGGGCCGTGCTCATCGCAAGCCTCGGACTGCTGCTGTTCCTCGCGGCCGGACCCGTGTCAGCGAACGCGTTGTGGGGGCTCGCGTTCCTCCTGGCCGTCATCAACGCCGGCATGTTCATCGAAGCGGCGTCGGCCGGGCTGCCGGCCATCTCCATCGTCGGCAGCGTGGGCTCGTTCGGAATCCTGGGAATCTGGTGGATGCGATCGGCGGCGGCCGTCGGGCTGCTCCCGTCCCTGGTCGTGATGGCCGGCCTGACGTTGATTACGCTCGCGGGCTACGCCTGGTCGCACCGGCGGGCGCCCGCTCCGATCTCGTCGGACCTCGGCGACGTCAGCTTCGGGCAGGGCCTGTACCTCGGGCTCGGAGGACATCTCTTCCTGCTCTTCGTCGCGCTGAACCCGGAATGGTCGGTGCCTCCGTGGCCGCTCTTCGGAACGCTCGCCGTGCTGACGCTCGCCGTCAGCGTGGTGTCGTTGTCCACCCGTCAACCGATCCTCCACGCGGCGGGCGCCATCGCCGCCGCCGTGGTCACGACCGCCTGGACCGGCAACGTGTCGCACGATTGGGCGTTGACGGCCATCCTCGCCGCCGCGGCGTCGAGCGCGTTCGCGCTGGGCTGGTTGTGGATCGCGCGGCGCGACGGGTCCGTCGAACCAGCCGCGCGCGCGGCCGCGGCCTGTCTGCTGCTGTCGCAGGCGGCCGTCATCCTGGCATCATCCGGAAGGCTGCCGCCGCCCTCCGTGGCGATTGTCCTGTCTCACGTCGCGTACGTCTCGGTGCTGCTGGCGATCACGTGGGTAAGGCGATGGGAGAGCCTGGCGCTCGTGGCCGTCGCACTGCCGTGGCTGGCCGCGCTCGACTGGCAGTTCAGCCACCCGACTGAATGGAGGCGGCTGCTCGTGCTCGGGTCGGCGCTTTACGCGGTCTTCATCGCGTATCCCGTCATCCTGGGACGACGCGCACGGACGGAGCGCCATCCGTACGTGGCCGCAGTGCTGGCGAGCGCGATGTTTTTCTTCACCGCTCGATCGGCGCTTTCTTCCGGCGGCTACGCGAACATCGTCGGCGTCGTGCCGGTCGTCGCCGGCGGGGTGCTGGCGTGGCTGCTGCGGAGCCTTCTGCGGCTCGAGCAGCCCGGTCAGCGTGACCTGGGTCGCCTCGCGCTCGTCGCCGGCGCCGCGCTCGGCTTCATCACCGTGGCGATTCCGCTGCAGCTCAAGCACCAGTGGATCACGATCGGATGGGCGCTCGAAGGGGCCGCGCTTGCGTGGCTCTACCGCCGGATTCGGCATCGCGGGCTGCTGTGGGCGGCGTCGGGGCTGTCCGCGACCGTCATGGTCCGCCTCGCGCTGAATCCGATGGTGTTTGTCTACGAACCGCGCGGCGGGCTGCGCATCTTCAACTGGTACCTCTACACCTACGTGATTTGCGCGGCGGCGATGTTCGCCGCCGGCTGGTGGTTCAGTCGCACCGACGAGAAGCTGCCGGCGGCGCTGCCCCGGCCGTCGCGCTGGCTGCCTACCTGCGCGGTCATCCTGCTGTTTGTCCTTCTCAACATCGAGATCGCTGATTACTACGCGGTCGGGCCCTCGCTGACGCTGAGGTTCGGCGTCACCCTGTCGCAGGACCTGACCTACACGATCGGATGGCTCGCCTTCGGGATGCTCATGCTCGCGGCCGGCATCTGGCTCGGCATCCGCGCCGCGCGCGTCGCCGCGGTTGTGCTCATCGCGCTGACCACATTCAAGTGCTTCCTGTACGATCTTGGATCGCTCGAGGGCCTCTACCGCGTGGCGTCGTTCGTCGGGCTGGCGATGTCGCTCTCCCTCGTCGCGCTCGCGCTCCAGAAGTACGTGCTGGCGCGCCCGAAAGGGGTCGCATGATCGGAAGGGGGGCCGCCCTTCGGCACGGCTCAGGGCTGGCCGGCGTCGCTGCCGTTTCCGTCGCCCTCACGATCGCGGCAGCGGTGTCGGCGCAGCAGAACGCTGCCGCACCCTTCCGGTACGAGCGCGGTGTGAGCGGCTCCGCATCACACGCCCAGCGGCTGCCAGTCGACGTGCCGCTCCTCTCGGGTGGCCGGCCGTTC
This sequence comes from Vicinamibacterales bacterium, assembly GCA_050745085.1. Lineage (GTDB taxonomy): Bacteria > Acidobacteriota > Vicinamibacteria > Vicinamibacterales > 2-12-FULL-66-21 > DATAEE01. Next base: position 8,975 of record JBOGJB010000332.1, on the reverse strand, counting down.
ACCGTCGTCCGTCGCGGACCGCGTCTGGTCGCCGAAGGCGGACTCGCCGACCTGCGCTTCTTCGACGCCGACGGGCGCGAGGCGCCGTACCTGCTGATCAGCCCACCCGCGGGTGAGCCGCCTTGGTTGAGAGCCTCGGTGCTGCCGATCGCGGTGACCGAGAAGACGAGCGGCTTCGAGGCGGACCTCGGAACGATCGAGCAGGTCGATCGAATCAGTGTCGAAGGACTGGGCGCCCCCTTTCTCAAACGGCTGACGCTCGAAGGGAGCGGCGATCGCCGGCATTGGACGATGCTCGCGCCCGAGGGAACGCTGTTCGATCTTCCTGCGGAGCGGCTGCGCCAGACCGAGCTCGACTTCGCGCCGGGTCCGTACCGCTTCTTCCGTGTGGTGTGGGACGACACGAATAGCGGCCGCGTCAGCCTGCCGGCGGTCGTCCGGGCGCGAGGCGCGCCCGCGGGCCCTCCGCCCCCGCTCTCGACCATTGCCGCGGCAGGCTTCGAGCACCGCCCGAGCGAGCCCGGACGCAGCCGCTATCGCGTCCGGCTGCCGGGGCCGCGCCTGCCGGCCGTGGCGCTGCGCCTCGACGCCGCCGGCGGGCACATCTCACGTGAGGCTTACGTCACCGAGCAGCGTGTGCGTGGCGGCGAAGCGGAACCAGTGCCGCTCGGGCGCGCGAAGCTCACCCGCGTCATCCGGGACGGCGCGGCGGCATCGGCGCTGCGGATTCCGATCGCGTCACCCGGCGAGGCGGAAGTCGATCTGGTGATCCACGACGGGGACAACCCGCCGCTCGACATCACGGGAGTGCAGATCGAAATCGCCGATCTGCCCTGGATCTACGTCGAGGCAAAGGGCGTCCGGATTGTCGCGCGTTACGGCAGTCGGACGGCCCAGGCCCCTTCCTACGATCTGGAAGCCGCGCGGGCCACGATTGACATCAATACGGTGCCTGTCGGCTCGTGGGACGCGCCGCGCGACGCGATAGGCACGGCCGCGCCGCCGTCCGCCGACCTGCCGGCGACAGGCGCCCCGATCGAGACCTCAACCTTCCGCCATACGCGCGCGATCCGGCCGGGGAACCGTGGTCTCGTCGCGCTCGCGCTCGATGCCGCGACGCTGGCGCACAGCCGCGGGCCGGCCCGGCGTTTCGACGACGTCCGCATCGTCGATGCCTCCTCACGCCAGATCCCGTACCTCGTCGAGCGCCTGGAGGAGCCGATGCCGCTTGTGCTCACGATCGAGCGGGCGACGTCGCGCGTGCCGGAGCTTGCGGCGTCGAACGCCCGGCGGTCCGTGTACCGCATCCGCCTGCCTTATCAGACGCTGCCGGACGGGACGCTCGTCCTGACGACGCCGGCACAACTGTTCCGGCGGACGGTTACGGTTGGCGTGGAGAGTCCGCCGGATCGCCGGCGGCGCGACTATTCCTTCGACGTCATCGCGACCGCCGTGTGGCAGGGCGTGAACCGCGACGCGGCCGCACCCGAGCTGACGTTCAGCGTCCACGGTCTCGATGCCGCCGAGCTGCTCCTCGTGGTCGATGAAGGAGACAACAGTCCGCTGCCGCTCACGCAGGCGCGGTACCTCCTGCCATCGTACCGGCTCCGGTTTTACCGGCCGGCCGGCACGGACCTGCGCCTGGTGTACGGACGAAGCGACCTCACCCCCCCGCAGTACGATCTGGCGCTGCTGGCGCCGGTGGTGATGGGGGCCGAGGCGCAGGAGATCGCCGCCGGGAACGAAAGCACCGCGACGGCCGCGGCCACGGCGGCGGCAGGTCTGGTGTCGCCGCGAATGTTCTGGGGGTTTCTCGGGCTAGCGGTCCTCGTGCTGATCGCCTTGCTTGTCAGGCTGGTCAGGCAATCCGGTCACGCGTGAAGGCGCTGGCCGTAACCGGGTGTTCCGATCTGAACCACGGCTCCAGTCCTCCCGGGACCGACGAAAGCGACAAAACATCCTGAAAACCGGCTCGCAGGCGATGAGCGCCTCGCGGCCTCGTTCTTGCCAGCGACGGACCCTGCGCCAGACAAGGAAGGGCCCACTGGGTCCGGCCGTCAAATACCGAATGTCGGAGGGGTCCGCTGGGTCGGGCCGTCGATACCGAATGAAAGTAGCTCTCGGCCGGCTCGAGGAAGTGAACAAGGAGCTGTGGCTGCTCTTGTCGGTGTTCTCGATCTGCCTCCTGCTCAACCTCCTCATCGACAGCCAGCGCATGGTGCTCAGCTTCTACACGCTGCCCACGCTGGGGTCCGCCTACATCTACGGGCGGCGCCACGCGACGCTCACCGCGTTCGGCAGCGTGCTGCTCGTGACGCTGATGACCTGGTACAACCCGGTGCTCTTCGCCGCGACGTCAGTCATGAGCACGCCGGCGACGACGTGGCTCGACATCACGGTCTGGGGCGGCGTGCTCATGGTCACGGGCTACTCGATGGGAACGCTTTACGAGCACAAGACGTCGCAGATCGAGGAGCTGCGCGAGACGTATCACGGCGTCCTGATGATCCTGCGCCATTTCATCGCCAAGGATCCGTACACGGAGAATCATTCGTACCGCGTCTCCGTCTACGCCGCAACGATTGCGTCCAGGCTCGATCTGTCGTCGGATCGGGTCGAGGACGTACGCGCCGCGGCGCTGCTCCACGACATCGGGAAGCTCGACGTCAGCCGCGAGCTGCTCTACAAGGCCGCACGCCTCACGAAAGAGGAGTACGAGCAGATGCAGCAGCACGTCACCAAGGGGGTGGCGATGCTGGAGCCGGTCGGCGGCTCGCTCCGCCGCGTTATTCCAATCGTGCTGGCGCACCACGACAAGTTCGACGGGTCCGGCTATCACCCGAGCCGCGGCCAGGAGATCCCCCTCGAGGCGCGAATCATATCTGTAGCGGACGTGTACGATTCGCTCACGAGCGACAGGCCATATCGCAAGGCGATGTCGCCGTTCGAGGCCAAGGAAATCATCGTGAAGGGCGCGGGTACCGAGTTCGATCCCAAGGTCGTCAACGCCTTCGTCAACGCGTTTCGTCTGGGTGAACTGGAAGTTCCCACCGTCGTCGTCTGACACTCCAGAATCCAGAATTCAGAATCCAGAATCCAGAAGCTATACTGCGCTTCGCAGGATCATGAGACTCCGCGCGGCCCTTAAGGTCGTGGGGCTGGTAGGCGCGGCTGCGTTTGCCGCTGCCGGGCAGCCTGCTGTGACGTCAGGGGTCGACCTTGCCACCCTCGACTCGTCGGTTCGCCCTCAGGACGATCTGTTCCACTTCGCGAACGGCGGCTGGCTCGCGAAGACCGAGATCCCACCCGATCGGGTTTCCTATAGCGCCTTCATCGAGCTCGCGGACAGAGCGGAAGCGGACATCCGCGCGATCATCGAAGAGGCGTTCGCGGCGCCGAACCGCCGGCGGGGCTCGACGGCGCAGCAGATCGGCGATCTGTACGCGAGCATGATGGACGAGGCTCGCATCGAGGAGCTCGGCGTGAAACCGATACGCCTCGAGCTCGACAAGATCGACGCGATCACGACGCCGGCGGAACTGGCCGCGGAAGCCGGATACCTGTCGGCTGTCGCCGGCGGCGGTCCGTTCCACGGCTTCGTCGCCGAGGACGCGCACGATCCAGGGCAGCTGGTCGTCCATCTGGGTCAAGGCGGCACGCTGCTGCCAGACCGGGACTACTACCTGAAGGACGACGCCAGGTTCGTCGAGATCCGCGCGAAGTACGAGGACTACCTCGCTCGGCTGTTCACGCTGACCGGGCGCTCGTCAGCGGCTGCGGATGCCCGGGCGGTCGTCGCGCTGGAAATCGAGCTGGCGCGGGCGCAGTGGTCCCCCGCCGACAGCCGTGACGCGGCGAGGACTTACAACCGCTTCACGCTGGCGCAGCTGTCGTCCGAGATGCCCGGCTTCGACTGGCTGGCCTGGGCGCGGCCGCAGGGCATCCACCGCGTTCGATACGTCATCGTGTCTCAGCCCTCCTTCTTCAAACAGTTCGCGGCGATGGTGCCGGCGACGCCACTGAGCACGTGGAAGGCGTGGCTCGCCGGCCGGCACATTACGGCGTCGGCGCCATACCTGAGCGATGCATTCGCGAGCGCGCGGTTCGAGTTCTTCGGGCGCATCTTGACCGGGCAGGAGCTGCCCCGCACGCAGTGGAAGCGCGGCGTGTCGCTCGTCAACGGCTATCTCGGCGACGCCGTCGGGCGCCTGTATGTCGAGCGCCACTTCCCACCTTCAGCGAAAGCGCGCGCCGAGAAGCTGGTGGCGATCACGGTCGAGGCGTACAGGCGCGCCATCGACGATCTCGAATGGATGGCGGACGGGACGAAGCGCGAAGCGCGCGACAAGCTGTCCAGACTGAAGACGAAGGTTGGATATCCGCCGGTCTGGCGCAGCTACCGCGGCCTCGAGATCAGGCCGGACGATCTGGTCGGCAACGTGCAGCGCGCGCAGCGATTCGAGAACGAGCGCCGCATGGCCGGCCTCGCGGTTCGAGCGGACCGCGGTGAATGGCTCATAACGCCGCAGACGGTAAACGCCTACTACAGCCACGCGCTGAACGAGATCGTCCTGCCGGCGGCGATGCTCCAGCCGCCGTTCTTTGATGTCGCCGCGGACGACGCGGTCAACTATGGCCGGCTCGGCGCCGTCTTCGGCCATGAGATAGGCCACGGCTTCGACGAGCGCGGCCGGCGCTTCGACGGATCTGGCGCGGTGCGCGACTGGTGGACGCCTGAAGACACCGAGAGATTCCGGGCCGTCGCGAGCGCTCTCTCTGCGCAGGTCAGTGACTACGGCCCGATCGCGGGCGTGCGCGTGAACGGTGACCTCACGCTCGGTGAGAACGTCGGCGACCTCGGCGGCCTCTCGATTGCCTTCCGCGCGTACAAGCTCTCGCTCGGCGGCCGGACGGCGCCCGTCCTCGACGGCTACACCGGCGAGCAGCGCTTCTTCATCGGCTGGGCGCAGATCTGGCGTAGCAAGGTGCGCCCGGAGTTTCTACGCCAGACACTGCTCTCGAGCCCCTACGCGCCGGCGGAGTTCCGCGCGAACGGGCCCGTCAGCAACCTGTCCGGATTCTACAAGGCGTTCTCGCTGAAGCCCGGAGACAAGCTGTATCGCGAGCCGGCGACGCGCGTGAAGGTCTGGTAGCGTCGCCGGCGGCGTGGCACGAGGCTTAAGCCTCGTCTCGGCAAATTCGTAACTCACAGGTCGGAAACGTCGTCGGAGTGTGCCCGGTGTCGGCCGCATCCCGGCGCCACCGGACCGTTGTCCGTTGGCAGGGCTGTTGCCCGACCTTGCGGCGTTGCGCAAGCTTCGCCGCCTCGTCCTCGTCGGCTGCGCCACTGCGATAACGGTCGTGTTCGCCGGACCGGTGACGTCCGGGGGGCTCTTCCTGCTGCTCCCGAGTCGCCTCCAATCGGTGCCGCACGACCTTGCCGAGTCCTACGAGCCGCTGCACAAGGGAGCCGTCGACCTCTCAACCGGGTTGTACATCCGCGAGGACGACGACCTGATCGTGCACGGGCCGCCGACGCTTGTGCTGCGCCGCACGTACTTGTCCGGCTACCGCACGAGCCGGCAGTTCGGGATCGGCACCACCCACAACGGTGAGGAGTACCTGATAGGAGATCCCGAGCGGTTTCAGTGGGCGTCGCTCATCCTCGCCCGCGGCAGCCGCGTCAAGTTCGACCGGACCTCGCCCGGAACGTCGTTTCTGAATGCCATGTTCGAGCATCGCGCCACGCCGACCGAGTTTCAGGGTGCGCGGCTCGGCTGGACCGGGCTCGGTTGGACGATGCGGCTTCGCGACGGCAGCCGGGTGTCGTTTCAGCCGTGCGGTCCGAGAGGTCCGGAGCTGTGTTCCGTCGTTCAGACGCGCGATGCCGATGGTCACACGGTCCACTACAGGCGCGAGCCGTCCGGGAGACTTCTCAGGATGGAGGCATCGTCCGATCGATGGATTGCCTTCGACTACGACGACCGGGAGCGCATTACGCGCGCGTACGAGAGCGCCGGACGCGAGGTCCGATATGCCTATGACGAACGCGGGCGCCTGTCGCGGGTGAGCACATTCGACGGGAAGACGCGCCAGTACACATATACGGATCGTGACGAGATGCGCACGATCGCGGACCCTGACATCTTCCTCGAAAACACGTACGACGCCGCGGGCCGGTGCATTCGACAGGACAACCGGTTCCCGGGCGAGACCGAGCCGTACACGTACCGGTTCGACTATCGCGGAGAGGGACGCGCGATCGTTCAAACCGACGAAACGCGCTCCGATGAAACCTGGTCGAAGTACACGTTCGACGAGGCCCGCCGCGTGATCGCGGAGTCCTGGGGTCAGAGCGGACTCGAGGCCGCCAGCGTCACCTACGAACACGACCCGACGACGAGCATCGTCACGGGGATGGCAGTCACCTGCCCCGACCGCACCGGCCGTCCGCTCCGACACTCCAGCCATGTGAAGCCGGGCTTCGAGGAATGGATCAAGTGGGATCTGCTGCAGACCCATTGCTCCTGGTCCGAGTGGAGCCGACGCCGACGGGCCGGGAAGCTGGACCGAGTGCTAGCTGATTGCGCGCGTTCCAGGTATAACTCCGCACACCATCACTCGTGAGGTTGCCGTTTGAATCGTACGTGAAGTTGGTTCCTCCAAACGTCGCGATTTGGTTCGCGTTGTCATACGTCGCCGACGTCAGCGCCGCGGGTAGGTTCGTCCGCGCCCACGTCCCGCCGACGCTTGTCCGTCGCCCGGAAGCGTCATACCCGTACGTCAGCGCTCCCAGTGTCTGCGTCCCGAGCTTGTAGGTCAGCCCGGTCAGCCGCGAGTCGGTGTCGTACCCGTACTCCATCACCACGCCGTTTGGCAGCGTCAAGGATGTCCGGCGGTCGGCGTTGTCGTAGGCAACCGTCACGGACGAACTCCCCTGCGTTAGCCCCGTGAACCGATCCGCATTGTCGTAGCTGTAAGACACGGCCGTCTGCCCCGCCACCGTCATCGTCGCGCGGCGGTCGGCGGCATCATACGTGTAGGTAACCGATCCTTCTGGAGTCGTCTCTGACGTCAGCCGGTCCAGCAAGTCGTAGCCGCGCGTGATCGTCCCGGCCACCGAATCGACGACTTGCGTCAGCCGGTCGCCCGCATCGTAGGTCGAGCCGATCGTGCTCTGGTAGGTTGCCGGATTCCCCGTCGTACCGAAGCCCACGAACGTCTCGCGGTCCAGGGCATCGTACGTGAGGGTCGTGACCTGGTTCTTCCGATCGGTGACCTGCCGGAGGTTCCCGTTGTTGTCGTACAGAAAACTCTCGGCCCGCAGCAGGGGGTCGGTCCGCGTTTCGGCCCGATCCATGTTGTTGTAGGTCCACGTCGTCGTCTTGCCGCGCGCATCGGTCAGCGACAGCAGATTGCCGTTGCCATCGTACGCGAACGTCGTCTCACCGTTCAGTGGGTCGATGACCTTCGTCACGAGATTGAGCGCGTTGTACTCGTAGCGGGTCTGCCGGCCAGCCGGGTCGGTCACCGCGCCCACGCGCCCGGCCGCGTCGACAAAGCGCGTGGTCACTCCGCCCAGCGCGCTCGTGATTGAGACGAGATCACCCAGGTCGTAGCCGAACGCGGTCGTGTGGTTGAGCGCGGTCGTCGCCGTCAGCGGCTGCCCCGCCCCGTTGTACGTGAAGGTCGTCTGGTGGCTGAGTGGATCGGTGATGGTCGTCAGCCGCCCGAGCGTGTCGTAGCCGAACGAGGTTGCGTGCGTCAGCGGATCGGTCACGCTGGCCACCTTGAATCGTACCGGGTTTGTCGGAGGGCCCATTCAGAGAGAGGATGGACCCGATGCCCCGACCCAGCAAGTACTCCCCCGAGCTGCGTGAGCGCGCCGTTCGGATGGTCTTCGACCACGCCCCCGAGCATCCCTCGCAGTGGGCGACGATGCGATCGGTCGCCGAGAAATTGGGCTGCACCGTGGAAGCCCTCCGCCGGTGGGTCCGCCAGGCGGAGCGCAATGCCGGCAAGCGTCCCGGCCTGACGACCGACGAACGCGCAGAGTTGAAACGACTCCAGCGCGAAGTCTTCGAACTGAAACGCGCCAACGAGATTTTGAGGAAGGCGGCGGCGTTTTTCGCCCAGGCGGAGCTCGACCGCCGAGCGAAGTGATGGTGGCATTTATCGATCAGCACCGAGGCACCTACGGAGTCGAGCCGATTTGCGCGGTCCTGCCCATCGCTCCGTCCACCTATTTCCTGCGAAAGGCGCAGCAGCAGGATCCGACGACGCGAGCGGCACGGGCACGACGGGATGACGAGCTGCGCGCGCTGATTCAGCGCGTGTGGGAGGAGAACCACCACGTCTACGGGCCGCGTAAGGTGTGGCGGCAATTGCGTCGCGAGGGCCATCGCGTGGCGCGCTGCACGGTCGAGCGCGTGATGCGGGACATGGGCCTGCGCGGAGTCAGCCGTGGGCGGGCGTGGGTGACTACCACGCGACCGGACGCGGCGACCGAGCGGCCGGCGGATCTCGTCGATCGCCAGTTTGCGGCGACGCGGCCGAATCAGCTCTGGGTCGCGGACTTCACGTACGTCGCCACGTGGCGTGGCTCCGTCTATGTGCCTTCGTGATCGACGTGTTCGCGCGGCGCATCGTCGGGTGGCGGGTCTCCTCGTCGCTGGCGACCGATTTCGTGCTCGATGCCCTCGAGCAGGCGATCTACGACCGGCGCAGCGCCGGCGTCGCGGACCTCGTGCATCACAGCGATCGCGGCACGCAGTATCTGTCGATGCGCTACACGGACCGACTGACGGAGGCCGGCATCGCACCGTCGGTCGGCAGTCGTGGCGATTCGTATGACTGTGAGCATGATGGTGGCGCTGCTTCGGCCCAGTCTGACCCTTGCTACGAACGACCGCGTGTCCTTGCGTTGATCTGTCGACCGGGGCGGGCAGCACTCACCCAGATGCGGTCTGTCGGGT
>JBOGJB010000331.1:0-7374 GCA_050745085.1 Vicinamibacterales bacterium | reverse complement strand
AATGCCGAATGCCGAATGCCGAAGGCCGAAGGGGACTTCGCTCGCGAATGAATGAGATCCCCCGTGCACAAGATCAGCTCTTCGACCGGAAGCGGTCGGCGCGGGAGAAGTACGCCGCGCTCGTCGTCGGGCGGCCGGGCCTCCGTGCGCTCCTCAAGCACGAGCTGGTGACCTTCGCCGCTCAGGAAACGCCGGGGGCCGTCGGGCTGATGTTGCGGAAGACGCTGTATCCGCTGCTGCTCGGCCGAACAGGCCGGAACGTCGTGTTCGGCCAGAACGTCGTCCTGCGGCATCCGCACAAGATCGAGGTCGGCGACGACGTCGTCGTCGACGATCACTGCCTGATCGATGCGAAGGGGGACAGCAACCGCGGGATCAGAATCGGCAGCGGCGTGTTCATCGGCCGCAATACGATCCTGTCGTGCAAGAACGGGGACATCGAGATCGGCGACGGCGCGAACATCGGGTTCAACTGCGAGATCTTTTCCGCAAGCCGCGTCACGGTCGGCCGGAGCGCGCTTCTCGCCGCCTACTGTTACCTGATCGGCGGCGACCACGAGGCGACCGATTCGACGCGGCCCGTGCTCGAACAGGCGCGGCGATCGGCGGGCATCAGCGTCGGCGACGGCGCGTGGCTCGGCGCGGGCGCCAAGGTGCTGGACGGGGTCACGATCGGCGCGCGTGCGATCGTCGGCGCCGGCGCCGTCGTCCGCGCGTCGGTTCCCGACGGCGCGACTGCCGTCGGCGTGCCGGCGCGGATTCTGGCAGCACCTTGAGCACCCCCAAGTTGAACGTCCTCCAGGTCTGCGATCACCTTGGGTGGGAGGGATCGCGGATGCACGGCGTCAAGCGCCTGTTCGCGTGGATGATCCCGCGGTTCGACGCGGCGCGCTTCGACGTATCGCTCGTCAGCCTCCGCAAGCGCGACCTCTCGGAGGAGACGCTCGACGCGCTGGGCATTGACATCACTTATCTCCACAAGGCGAAGTTCGATCCGGCGACGTTGCCCGCGCTGCTGAAGGTGATCGACCGGAAGAAGATCGACATCCTCCACCTGCACGGCTACGGCGCGACAACCTTCGGCCGGATGGCCGGGGCGATCCGGCGCCTGCCGGCGATTCTCCACGAGCACGCGAACCTGACCGACACGCCCTGGTTTCAGAAGGCGGCGGACGTCGCGCTCGAGCGGTTCACCGACATTGCGATTGCCGTCTCGACGAGCACGGCCGAGTTCGTCGTGAAGGCGCGCAAGATTCCGCCTGAGAGGGTGAAGGTGGTGTACCTCGGAGCGCCGGTCGAGGAGTTCGCGAGACCGCGATCGGCGTACGAGATTGCGCTGGCGCGCCGGGAGCTCGGGATCGCGCCGGACGACTTCGCCGTGGGGACCGTCACCAGGCTGCACGACTCGAAGGGGAACGAGTACCTCGTCGCGGCGGCCAGGCGTGTCCTCGACGAGCGGCCGCGCGCGAAGTTCTTCGTCGTCGGCGAAGGCCCGCTGCGCGGCCCGCTCGAGGCGCAGGCCCGGTCGCTCGGCCTGGGTGACCGGTTCGTGTTCCACGGCTTCGCGCGCGACGTCGCGGGGGTGCTGTCGGCGTTCGATCTCAGCGTCTTTCCCTCGCTCTGGGAGGGCACGCCGCTGACGGTGTTCGAGGCGCTCGCCGCCGGCCGGCCGATCGTGGCGACCGACGCCGACGGCCTCATGGACGTTCTGACGGCCGATCGCGACGCGCTCATCGTTCCGCGGCGGGACACGGCGACGCTCGCCGATCGGATCATCTGGTTGATGGACCGTCCGGAGGAGCGTGCGCGCCTGTCGGCGGCGGCCCGGGTGACGGGCCGCGAGTACGACATCGGCGCGTTCGTGCGGAAGATGGAGCGCCTGTACGGCATCCTGCACGACGTCTCGCGTGCGACCCGGCGGCGCGGCGTGCTCGAGGCGGATCTGTCGTTTCTCGCGCGCGGGGCGGTCGCGTGAGCCGCGTCGCGGTGGTGACCTCGAGCCCGCCGCTGACCGAGGGAGGGCACCTCGTGATCGCGCGCGCGATCGTCGACACGCTGCGCGTGATGGGGCACCAGGCGGATCTGGTCACGACGCCGCAGAACCGGTTCGGGCGGCAGGCGTCCGCGTACCTCGCGACCTGGATGACTGACGTCGGCCTGGACGGCGCCGGGCGGGCCGTCGATCAGGTGATCAGTCTGCGATTTCCGAGCTACGCGGTGCGCCATCCGCGCCACGTCTGCTGGCTGAACCACACGATGCGCGAGTACTACGATCTGTGGCCGCGCTTTCGCGCGACCCTCGGCACGAAAGCGATCGTCAAGGAAGAGATCCGGAGGCGGCTGATTCGCGCCGCGGACAAGTACCTGCTGACGCGAAACGTGGATCGGCTGTTCGTCCAGTCGCGAACGATTCAGAAGCGGCTCGAGGCGCTGGGCCGCGTGCGCTCGACCGTGCTCTATCCGCCGCCGCCCGCGCGCGCGTATCGCTGCGACGGGTACGGCGACTACTTCTTCGCGGTCTCACGGCTGGCGCCGCTCAAGCGGTTCGACCTGCTGCTGCGTGCGCTCGCGGAGCCCGCGGCGCGCGGGATCCGCTGCGTCATCGGCGGTGACGGGGAGGAGCGCGATCGGCTCGCGGCGCTCGCGCGCGAGCTGGGGGTCGCCGATCGCGTGCAGATGATCGGCCGGCTCGACAGCTCCGGCCTCGTGCACCATCTCGCGCGCTGCCGCGCCGTGGTGTTCATCCCTTACGAAGAGGACTACGGGTTCGTGACGGTGGAGGCATTTTCCGCTGGCAAGCCGATTGTCACCTGTCACGACAGCGGCGGTCCGGCGGAGCTCGTGACCGATGAACGACACGGTCTCGTGTGCGCTCCCGACCCGTCGGCGCTGGCAACGGCGCTGCGGCGCCTCATCGACGACGGCGCGGCGGCGGAGCGGATGGGGGCGGCGGCCAGGCGCGTAGCGGATGCCATGTCCTGGCCCCGGGCCGTGCAGGAATTGTTGATCACGTGACGACGGCCACCGGCGCCGACACGCCGTCCGCGGCGGTTCGCCGCATCGACCCGGGACTCGGCGCGGCGGCCGCCGTCGCGCTCGTCCTGGTCGGCGTCGCGGCGACGGTCGACTTCCCGCGCGCCGAGCACGGCTTCAAGGGAGACGAGGCGACCTACTACATGCTGGGTCACAGCCTCGTCCGGGACTTCGACTTCACCTACGAGCGCCAGGACCTGATTCGCGTCTGGGAGGAGTACCCCGCCCCCGAGGGGGTGTTCCTCAAGCGGGGAAAGACGAACCGCTTCGAGGCGATCGACGGCTTCCCGTGGGTCCGGCGGGTCTCCACCGACGAGCCGTCAGAGACGCGGTTGTACTTCGGGAAGTCGTTCATCTATCCGCTGGTCGCCGCGCCGTTCGTCTGGCTCTTCGGGACCAACGGCTTTCTCGTCCTTCACGCGCTGCTCATCGCGCTCGACGTCCTCGTCGCGTACCTCTGGCTCGCCGGCCGCGGCTCGCGCCCGGGCGTCGCCGCCGCTTTCGCAGTTGTCTTTCTTGCCGGATCCGTCGCGCCGGTCTACTTCGTCTGGATCACGCCGGAGCTGTTCAACCTCTCCCTCGTGCTCTACGCGGCGTTTCTCTGGCGGTCGGGTTACGAGTACTCTGCCGCGATCCTTGCGGGGATCGTTACCTTCTCGAAGCCGACGCACGCGGTACTGATTGCGCCGATGGTCTTGACGGCGGCGTGGCGGCGCGAGTGGGCGCGAGCCGTCGGCCTTGGCGTCGTGTTCGGGGCGGTGGCCGGCAGCTTGTACCTGATGAACTTTGCCATCACGGGCGAGTTCAACTATCAGGGGGGGTATCGCAAAACCTTTTACAGCATGACCGGATTCCCGTTCGCGAACGCGTGGGAGACGTTCGACAAGATCGCGCCGCTTCACGGCCGGGACAAGCTGCTCGCCGACACACTCGCCAATCAGCACACCCTCGGCGTGTTCGCCCGCAACATCTGGTACTTTCTCGCCGGCCGACATTCCGGGCTGATCCCGTACTTCTTCCCCGGCGTGGTCAGCCTCGCGCTGTTTCTGATCGCGCGGCGCGAGCAGCGGGGCTGGCAATGGCTCGTGCTCGGCGCGGTCGCGGCCGCCACCGCCGCGATCCTGTTCATCACGCCCTTCACCTGGTCCGGCGGCGGCGGGCCCGTGGGGAACCGGTACTTCCTCAGTTTTTACCCGCTGCTGCTGTTTCTGACGCCAGTCCTCGAGAGCGCGCGCGTGCCGCTCCTGGCGCTCGGCGTCGGCGGGCTGTTCACGGCGAAGATTCTCCTTAATCCTTTCTGGAGCTCGTTTAATCCGGGAGAGCACGTCAAGTCAGGCCCGCTGCGGCTGCTGCCGATCGAGTTGACGATGCTCAACGATCTGCCGGTGAACGCGAATCCGAATCGGTCGCGACGGCTGCTGGCCGGCCAGGTCATGTCGTACTTCCCGGACGACAACGCCTATGCGCCGGAAGGGGAGTTCTTCTGGGTGCGCGGGAAGGCACGCGCCGACGTCATCCTGCGCGCGCCGCTCGCGGAGCTGCCCGAAGGAGGGTGGCGCGGCTGGCGCATCGGACGACTGGCGGTCCAGCTCGATGCACCGATCCCCAACGTCGTGTCGGTCGACACCGGCCGCGACGAGCGCACGGTGACGCTCGAGCCGGGCGTGCCGCAGACCGTCACGCTCGAGATGCCCGCGGGCGTGCCGTATCGGCCGTACGAGACGCCGACGAGCTACGTCTACGTCATCACCATCACCACCTCAAACGGGTTCGTGCCGTTCCTCGAGGCGCCGCCGTCGAGCGACAGCCGCTATCTCGGCGCGCGCGTGACGCTTCAACCCGAGTTCCGATGAGCCCTTGGTGGCCGCATCGCGCGACGCCGATCGAGCGGACGGCGGTCGTCCGTCGCCGGCGCGGCGAGGCGGCATTCGAGTACCGGGTCGGCGCGCCGTCCGAGTACGTCTTCACCGTCGATATCTACGCGTTCGGCAACCAGGCGCATCCCGACCGGCATCTCGGCTGGTGGCGATTCGAGCTGCCGGAGGGGCGCGGGCGGGCGACGCTCGCGTTCGATTTCACGACCATCTGCGGGGAGTCGCTCGCCCTGCGGGCGGGAGACCGTCTTCTCCCGGTTGTCGACGCCTGGTACAACCCGGGCTTCGCGTTCGACCCGCTCGGCGATCTGCAGCTGGTGGTCCGCGACCCGGCCGGCGAGATCCACCGCATCGAGCCGGTGCTCCTCAAGTTCATGGACCGCGACATCCTGCTCGCGTTCTACGCGCGGCACTACGCGACGCAGGGCTACGGCGTCGCGCCGACCACGCCGTTCCTGCTCGAGCTGCACGAGTACAAAATGAAGCGGCTGCGGGAGCTCTTCGAGCGCTATATCCCGTCGGGCGGCCGCGTCGTGGACGTGGGTTGCGGGCGGTCGCTCTTCGCGGACATGGGCGTGCGGTTTCCGTTCACGGTGTTCGCGGGCGATCTCGACTTCGCGTCGGTCCGCGACCGCGCCGCCGAGGTGCCGTGGCAGGCGTGGAGCGTGTTCGATGCGGCGCAAGTTCCGTTTGCCGATGGTCGGTTCGACGCGCTCTTTGCCGGCGAGGTGATCGAGCACGTCCCGGACGCGCGCGAGACGCTGCGCGAGTGGGCGCGCGTGCTCAAGCCTGGGGGCGTCGCGATCATTACGACGCCGAACCGCAGGCGCCTCGTGGCGCGCGCCGACGGCCTCGAGCGCCCTTACAGCCGCGACCACTTGAGCGAGCTGTCGTATCGCGAGCTGTCGGGGCCGATCCTGCGCGACTCCGGCTTCGAGTTCGTCACGCAGCGATGCATCTACGTCGAACTGTGGCTGCGGCATCTCTTTGCCGCCCGGCAGCGCGTGCAGGACTTCCTGCAGGCGGAAGGCAACGGCCCCCGATATCGCTGGGCCATGCGGATGCTGCACCCGCTGGGACGGCTGTTTCCCTCGATATCCCTCGCGATGATCGTCGTGGCCCGCAAGGTACAATGACGCATGTCCTACCGAACACCGCTTGAAGCGCGCGTCGCCAAGAAGGTCGCGAAGGCGATCGGCGACTACAACCTCATCGAGGACGGCGACCGGATCATGGTCGGCCTGTCCGGCGGTAAGGACAGCTGGGCGCTCATGCAGGTGCTCGACGTCCTTCAGCGCCGCGCGCCGATCTCGTTCAGCCTTGTCGCCGTGACCGTCGACTCCGGCTACGAAGGGTACCGGCGCGATCTGATCGAATCGACCTGCGCCGGCCGCGGGTGGGAGGTCCACGTCGAGCGGACCGCGATCGGCGAGGTCATCGACGACATCCTCGAGGACGGCGCGACCCCCTGCTCGCTCTGCGCGCGCCTGCGCCGCGGCGTCCTGTACCGCCTCGCGGGTGAGGTCGGGGCCACGAAGATCGCGCTGGGTCACCACGCGGACGACGTGATCGAGACGCTGGTGTTGAACCTGTTTTTCTCCGGCTCGCTCAAGGCGATGCCCGCTCGCCTCGTCTCCGACAACGCGCGCCACGTGGTCATCCGGCCGCTCGTCTATGTCACGGAATCGGAAGCGCGGCAATACACGAAGGAGTCGGGCCTGCCGATCGTCGGCTGCTGCTGCCCGGCCTGCGGCGACCTCGGCCTCCAGCGCCAACGGGTCAAGCGGCTCATTGCCGAGCTGGAAGTTGAACACCCGGAGATCAAGAACTCGATGCTGCGCGCGGCAGCCAATCTGCAGCCGCGGCACCTGCTCGATCGGCGTTTCACGTCAACACCGACTGCCGAATCCACAATGCCGAACGAGACTGCGCCGATGAGCATTAGGCATTAGGCATTGGGCTTTGGGCATTCGACGTGAGAGCCGTCGTACAGCGCGTGAGTGGAGCGCGCGTGCGGATCGGCGATCGTCTGGTGGGTGAGATCGGTCAAGGGCTGCTCGTGCTCGTCGGCGTGGCAGACGATGATGGTCCCTCCGACGTCCAATACGTTGCGGGCAAGGTGCGCGATCTCCGGATCTTCGACGACGAGGCCGGGAAGATGAACCGGACGGTCTCCGAAACGGGTGGGGGCGTCCTCGTCGTGTCGCAGTTCACGCTGTGCGGTGACGCCCGCAAAGGGCGTCGGCCGTCGTTCGACGCGGCGGCGCCTCCCGCGCTGGCACGCGCGCTGTACGAGGATCTCGTGCGCAATCTCCGTGCGTCGGGACTGAAAGTGTCGACCGGCGAGTTTCAGGCGCGGATGGCGGTCGAGCTGGTCAACGACGGGCCGGTGACGATACTCCTCGATAGCAAGAAACTCTTCTGAGCAGGTGTCACAACCAAATGCCGAATGCCGAATGCCGAATGC
>JBOGJB010000330.1:0-3274 GCA_050745085.1 Vicinamibacterales bacterium | reverse complement strand
GGCCGGCCCTACGTGTATCCCGACAACGACCTCAGCTTCACCGGCAACTTCCTGAACATGCTGTTCAAGATGACCGAGGTGAAGTACCAGCCGAATCCCAAGCTGGAGCGCGCGCTCGACGTGCTGTTCATCCTGCACGCCGATCACGAGCAGAATTGCGGCACGAATGCGATGCGCTCGATCGGCTCCGCGCTCGTCGATCCGTACTCGGCGCTGGCCGGGGCGGCCGCGGCGCTGTACGGCCCGCTGCACGGCGGCGCCAACGAAGCCGTCCTGCGCATGCTGCAGGAGATCGGCTCGATCCAGAACATCCCGGCGTTCATCAAGCGCGTGAAGGGTGGCGACGGCCGGCTGATGGGCTTCGGTCATCGCGTCTACAAGTCGTATGACCCGCGCGCGAAGATCATCAAGCGGATCGCCGACCTCGTCTTCACCGTGACGGGTAAAAACCCGCTGCTCGAGATCGCGCTCGAGCTGGAGCGGATCGCGCTTCAGGACGAGTACTTCATCTCGCGCAAGCTGTACCCGAACGTCGATTTCTACTCGGGCCTCATCTATCAGGCCATGGGCTTCCCGGTGGACATGTTCCCGGTGCTGTTCGCGATCCCGCGCACGGCCGGCTGGATCGCGCAGTGGGAGGAGATGCTGCTCGACCCGGAGACGAAGATCGCGCGCCCGCGGCAGATCTACACGGGGAACGGGCCGCGGCAGTACGTGGCGAGGGATAAGCGGAGGTAAACGCTCAATGCTGAGCATTCAGCATTGAGCGTATTTCATCCTCGGTCAGCACCGTCGAAGATCCCTTGGCCCTTCTAAAGATCCGATCGACGACCTCTTCGGTCGCCGCGAGGCCCCGCTTCTCGAGCCAGTAGATCACGTTCGAGCGGCCAGACATCGGGCCGACCTCGATCTCCTGCTCGCGGCCCACGAGGCGCGCGGGGATCGACGAGTAGATGGCGTCGGCGAGCTGCGCGTCGTTCTTCCGGAACGCCTTGATGACCGCGGCGGCATGGACGCCGGTGGCCGTCCGGAAGGCGTCGCGACCCAGGACCGGGTAGTTCGGCGGCACCTCCACGCCGCACGACTCGGCGACCGCCGCCGTGTACTCCCCGAGCTTGGTTAAATCGCGCTCGAGGTAACCCATCAGCACCAGGTTGACGAGCAGCAGGTCCATCGGCGTGTTGCCAACTCGCTCGCCGATGCCGAGCGCCGTGCCGTGGACGCGCGTCGCCCCCGCCTCGATCGCCGCGATCGTGTTCATGACGGCAAGGTCGCGGTCGCGGTGGCCGTGCCAGTCGATGCCGGCACCCGACCCGCAGTCCTTCGCGACGCTCGCGATGAACCTCACGACCGCGGCGGCCCCGGTGGGTGTGGCGTGCCCGACCGTGTCCGCCACGCAGAGCCGTGCCGCCCCCGCGCGGATGGCGGTCGAGTAGAGCTTGCGCAGCGTATCGGGATCGGCGCGCGTCGTGTCCTCGGTGACGTACATGACCCGCAGCCCCTCGCCCACCGCGAACCGGATCGCCTCGTCCGTCTTGCGCTGCAGATCGTCCACCGTCCACCCTTCCGCGTACTGGCGGATCGGGCTCGACCCGATGAACGTGCAGCACTCGATCGGGCACCCGACCTTCTGCGAGATCGCGGCGATCGGCTCGATGTCGGCGATGACAGTCCGCGACGCGCAGTTGGCCTCGATGCGCATGCCGCCGGCGATCTCGCGCGCCAGCCGCTCGACGTCGCGGACGACGTGCGGGCCGGCGCCGGGGAGGCCGATGTCGGCCGTGTCGATGCCGAGGTCCTCCATCAGGTGAAGGATCTTCAGCTTCTGCTCGATCGAGGGGGCCGAGACCGAGGGGGACTGCAGCCCGTCGCGCAGCGTCTCGTCGTCGAGCAGCACGCCCGGCTTCAGCGCCGCGCGTCCGGACTCGCCGTTCCAGTCGTAGATGAGCGGGTGCACAGAATCACCGTGAGGACGCCGGCGCCGGCGACGAGACCGGCCCAGATCGAGGCTTTGACCGCGGCGTCGGCGATCGTCTGGTCCATGATCTCACGCATCGTGAAGCGCTCGCCGCGGCCCAGCTCGTGCGCCGCCTGACGATACAGGTACTCCTTCACGCCGCGCGTCATGAGCACGTCGAAGACGCCGTTCCAGACGACGACGCCGACGACGATCCAGAGCGCGAGGAGCGCTCGTCTCATCCCGAGTAGTTGACGATCATCCCCGTGATGTCGTCACCCTGGGGGGCGCCCTTCGAGAAATCGCGGACGCTCGCGAACAAATGCTCCAGGATCGCCTGCGGCTCGCGCCCGAGGACCTTGCGGACCACGTCCACAATCCGCCCTTCGCCAAACTCGTCCCCCCCGACGTTGAGCGCTTCGGAGATGCCGTCGCTGTAGACCACGAGGCACTCGCCCGGGGCCAGCGCGACGGTTTCCTCGTCGAAAAGCGCGTGCTCGAACAGGCCGACGATCGGTCCGCCGATTTCCAGCCGCCGCACGTCGGACTTGCTCACGATGAGCGGCGGGTTGTGACCGGCGTTGCAGTAGGTCAGCCCGCCGTCGCGCCCGAGCTTGCCGTACATGAGCGTCACGAAGCGGTTCTCGATCCCGCGCCGGAAGAGCGCGGTGTTCACCCGTACGATCGTCGCGGCGGGCGTGAGATCCGACTCCGCTTGCGCGGCGAAGATACCCTGCAGGAGCGCGCTCAGCAGCGCGGCCGGAGGTCCCTTGCCGGCGACGTCGCCGAGCGCGAAGCCGAACGAGCCGTCCGCCAGATCGACGTAGTCGAAGAAGTCGCCGCCGATCGAGCGGCAGGGCAGCGACGCCGAGGATGCACGGTAGAAACGGCCGGCATGGGCCGCGCGCGGGAGCAGCGCCTGCTGGATCTCGGCCGCGATCCGCATCTCCTGCTCGAGCCGCGCCTTCTCGAGCGTCTCACGATAGAGGCGCGCGTTCTCGATCGCGACGGCCGCTTCGGTGGCAAGCGTCTCAAGCGCGCCGCGCGTGGAGCCGGACAGCAGCGTCCCCTTCTCGCGGCTGTCCAGGTACAGGACGCCGATCCGCTTGTCCTCTTCCACCTGGTCCGCCTTGTCGAGGTACCGGACGAGGCGCAGCGGCACGCACAGGACATTGCGGATGCCGAGCGCGACGGTGCCCATGTGCACGTTGGCCAGGTCGCCGTCGAGCAAGTCGGCCACGATCCGCGGCTCGCCCGTGCGGAAGACTTCTTCGGGGATCTTGCGGCTGGTCTCGAAGGTGCTGCCCGACAGCGTCA
>JBOGJB010000329.1:0-5633 GCA_050745085.1 Vicinamibacterales bacterium | reverse complement strand
ACCCCAGACAGAGCGGGATCGCCAGCACCGCCCAGGTCGCGAAGTGGTTGCGGTTCACGAAGGGGCCGAACGGATCCGGCCCCTCGTGGTCCGGCCGCCACCTCCAGTAGATCAACCCGCGGGCCGTCGCGCTCTGCGCGAGGGCGACGAGCGACACGCCGAATCCCATGAGCGCGATCGTGCGCCCGGAGGTCCGTACGCCGCTCGTCCGATAGGTGTCGCGCGCTATCCAGAACACCGCGAGCGCGGTCGCCAGCACGAGCACCGCGTGACCGGTGTACGGAGGCCTGATCGAGAACGCCGCGAGCGTGGAGCCCGCGTCGAGTGTCAGCTCGCGTCCGAGGCTGACCGACGCCGGCGAGATCGCGCCCGTGATCGACGCGGGGAGCGGCAGGATCTGCAGCGCCCCGCACCCGAGGAAGAGGAAGAGCCAGGCGTCGAGCGCCTGCGTGTGCCCGCGCATAAGAGGCGGGCGGACGGCCGCGGCGACGAGTGCGGTGACGGCGGCGAGCGGGATCGCCGTCTGAAGGTGGACGCCGCCGAAGGCAAAAAGCGCCCAGGCCGCCAGCGCGCACAGGATGCGGGCGATCCACACCGCGCGCGCTGGATCGGACACCCGCGGTGATCCGCGGTGATCCCTGTCGTCAGGCGGTGGCGGCGGGCTGTCCGTAGTAGCTCTTGTACTGGTAGCCGTAGTAACGGGAGTAGTAATATCTGTTGCCGACGAAGTCCACGCGGTTCAGCACGGCGCCGATGATGTTCGGGCGGCTGGTCCGCAGCGTCTCGAGCGCGCGCTCCGCATGGACGCGGCGGGTCATCTCTGATCCGATCACGAACACCAGCCCCGTCACCGACGGCGCCAGGATGACGGCGTCGGTGACGGCCAGCACCGGCGGCGTGTCGAGGACGACCCAGTCGAACGGCCCGGCGGCGAGGTTCTGCAGGAACGCCTTCATCCGGTCCGACGCCAGCAGCTCGGACGGGTTCGGCGGCGTGCGCCCCGCTGTGATGACGAACAGGTTCGGCTCGCTCGTCCGCTGCACCGCATCACGGACGCGCGCCTGCCCGACGAGCAGGTGCGACAGGCCGGTCGCGTTCTGCAGTCCCATCGCCTTGTGCAGGCTCGGCCGCCGCATGTCGGCGTCGATGACGAGCACGCGCGCGCCGCCGAGCGCGAGCGCCGCGGCCAGGTTGCACGCCGTCGTCGTCTTGCCCTCGAGCGGCTGGCTGCTCGTGACGCCGATGATCCGGGTCGTCTCGCTGCCACTCGTGAAGACGAGCGAGGTGCGCAGCGACCGGAACGCCTCCCCGAAATCATGCGGCACGGTCCCGGTCAGAAGCGGCACGTCCTTGCCTTGCGCCGCCGGGATCAGCCCGAGCAGCGGCAGTTTCAGCCGACGCGTGACATCGTCGGGCGTCTTGACCGTGTCGTCGAGATACTCGACGCCGAACGCCAGGCCGACCGCCAAGCCGATCCCAAGCAGCAGTGCCAACATCCAGTCGCGGCGCGTGTCCGGCGTGAACGGCGCTCCAGGCACCTCGGCGCGATCCATCACCTGGACGTTGTTCGCCCGGCTGTTCCCGATGACGCTCAGTTCTTTCTGCTGCTGGAGGAGCGACTCGTACACCTTCCGATCGCTCTCCGCCTGCCGCTCGAGGACCGAGTAGGCGGCGCTCTTCTTGTCTAGCTCCATCGCTGTCTTCTTCTGCTCCTCGAGCGAGTACGCGAGGCTGCGCTCCTGCGCAAGGGCGGCCTGGTACTCGCTGCGGAGCTGCTCGATCGCCTTCGACGCCTCGACGCGGATCTGCCGCTTGGCGTTGTCGATCTGCGTCTCCAGCTTCTGCATCTCCGGGTGCTGCGGACCGTAGCGACCCGTCAGGCTGGCCTTCTGCTGCTCGAGCGTCGAGAGCCGGTTGCGCGTCTCGAGCACGGCGGCGCTCTGCGCGACCGCGGGGAAGCCGTCCACGCTCGCGCTTCTCGGATCGAGCTTCTCCACCTGGCGAAACAGCGATTCCTTCTGCACGCGGGCGGTGCGCGCGCTCGTGACCGCGTCGTTCAACTGGTTCAGCCGCGCGACGACGATGTTCTGGCGATTGTCGAGCGAGGGGGCGTTCTGCTGGCTGCGATAGTCGGTGAGCGCGCCTTCGCTCTGCGTGATCTTCAGCTGTTGGCGCCTCAGCTCGTCGTTCAGCCAGAGGAGCGACTTCTGAATGTTGCCCAGCTTCAGCTCGAGGTTCTGCTGGACGTACTCCTCCGCCAGCGTGTCGGCCGCCGTGGCCGCGAACGCCGGGTCGGCCGCCTGGAAATAGACGTCGACGAGCCGCGTGCCGCGCTCCGGCACGACCTGCACCCGCGAGAGGAACGCGCCGACGAGCGCCGCCTCCTGCTCGGTCTCGTCCGGGGCCGGAGCCTCGGCCGGCTGCGCCTGGCCGCGGCCGGTAATGGCGGTGTAGGCGCTCCGGACCCCGCCCGTCACCTTTGCGCGAGCGCCGCGCACAAGCGCGAGCGGACCGCCCGGCGCCGCCATCGTCCCGTTGAACTCCGGCACGTTCTGTATCTCGAGCCGCTTGACGACCCGTCGCGCGAGCCCACGGCTCTGCAGGATGCGGTACTGCGTGTTGTAGTACGGCTCGGGGTCCTGCCAGTAGCTCGGATCGGATGCGGTAAGGCTCGAGATCGCCGTCGAGCGCTCGTCCTGAATGAGGATCTGCGACTTCGCCCTGTAGAGCGGGATCGTTGCGTAGGTCTGCGCCATCATGACGCCGACCGTTACCACGAACACGGTCAGCGCGAGGCGACGGTGCTTGAAAACGACGCTGAGACGATCGAGGACGTTCGCCGACTGCGCGGGGACGTGGGGCAGCGGCGGCATCGCGGCCGCCGGAGGGCCGTTCGCCGCCGGCGTGAACTGCTTCGGGTCGAACATCTACTGATTGGGCGAGACCGGCCGACCCGTCGGCGCGACCGCCGTCACACCGATACTGGCCGCGGACGACACGACGACCGCGGCGGCGTTGGTGAAAAAGCCCCCGGCGAACGGCCGGCGCGATCCGAGCCGGACGAATGTCGCGATCGTTTCACCGGCTGCCACGCTGAACCTGCTACCGACCGCCAACACGTTGCCGCTCCGATCGACATACTCGATGACGTACGCGCCACCCTCGGCGTCTGAGAACGTGAACTCGCCGTTCTCGTCCGAGCTGGCCGTCAGCTCGACGAGGCCGGTAGCGATGTTGCGCAGCCGCAGCGCCGCGTTTGGGATCGGCGCGCTGTCCGCGGTCCAGAGGTACCCGATGATTGTGGATGTCCCGCGCGCGACGGCGCCGGCCGAGACACCTTCGTGCGCGATCGGCAGGCAGGCGGCCGCCGACACGAGAAGGACCCCCGTCAACCGTCGCGTCGTCATGTCGCCCCTATCTATCAGGAAAGACGATGGTTGTCTGTTCAAACGGATGAATCCATCGTAACCTGAACCTCCCTGTTTCGACCAATGGAAAAGGCCCGTGTGCCAGAACCGCACAGATCCCGACAAAACTGCACGCGCGCAGACTCTGCCCTTGCTCTTCCGGCGGATGCGCGTCACCTTGCTACATGCGCTATTGGCCCCGGAGCAATCCGGTCGCCAACTCCGGCGGGTACTGGATGTTACGGACGTCTGGACTGCGAAGCGCCAAGGTCCTTCGGCTACACTGATGTTCTCCATGTCCCTGACCATCTCGAGCCGCGTGGTCGTGGCCGACGCCGCAGTCTTCCGCGAGCTCGATGGTGAAGCCGTCCTGCTCAACCTCGACACTGGCACCTACTTCGGTCTGAACGATGTCGGCACCCGCATGTGGCGGCTGATCGAGCAGCACGGCCGGCTCGACGCGGTCCGCGATGCGATCGTGGGGGAGTTCGAAGTGGACACGTCGACGGCGGAGCGCGATCTGCTGGCGCTGGCCGCCGCGCTGCACGAGAAGGGGCTGGTGCAGGTTGCGTAAGATCCTCACGCTGCCGGCGGCTGAGCGGTGGATCCTTCTGGAAGCGTGCGCGCTCCTTTTCTTCTTTTCCTGCGCGCTTCGTGTTCTGCCGTTTCGCGTCGTGGTCAGGGTCGCCGGAATGGAAGACCCGCGCTGCGGAAACGGAATGATGCGGCGGTTCAGGCCAGCCAGGGTGGCTACCTTGGTCAAGGGTGTCGGCGGCGTGCTCCGCATGTCATGCCTGACGCGCGCGCTCGCGCTCGCGCGCATGCTCGCTTCGCGCGGCATCCAGCACGAGCTGTGTATCGGCGTGCGCCGATCCGGATCGGCCCTCGACGCTCACGCGTGGGTCACCGCGTCCGGCGACGCGCTCATCGGCGCGGCCGATCCGGGCGCGTACGTCCCGCTCGCGCAGCTTCAGCCACGGATCACCGCGGATGCCCGCGGATCGGCGAGGAGCTCGCGGTGAGCGGCATCGCGGGCGTCCTGCATCGCGACGGCGGTCCTGCGGACGCGTCCGCGCTCGAACGGATGCTGGCGGTCGCCCCGCACCGCGGGCCGGACGGTACGTCCATTCGGGTCGATGGCCCCATCGCGATGGCGCACCAGCGCTTGACGACGACGGTCGAAGCGGCGCGTGAGACGCAGCCGGTTGCTGACGGCCTGGGGCGGCTGCTGGTGTTCGACGGCCGCATCGACGAGTACGACGGCGCGCGCGTCGGCGATGGCTGGCGAACGTCGGATGCTGCGCTCGTGCTCTCCGCCTGGGATGCGTGGGGCGAGCGCTGTCTGTCGCGCCTCGCCGGCGACTTCGCCTTCGCCCTGTGGGACCCGCGCGAGCGATCGCTCTTCTGTGCCCGCGACCCGATCGGTGTGCAGCCCTTCTACTACGCGGAGTGCGGCGACCTGTTCGTGTGGGGGACGGAGCTCCGGCAGGTGCTCGCGCATCCCGCCGTGGACCGCACGCCAGACGAGGGATACGCCGCCGAGCTGCTCACGGTGTATGTGCGGTCGGAACAGGCGACGCTGTACCGCGGCGTCCGGCGCCTGCCGCCGGCGCACGCGCTCGTCGTCGATCGCGGCGGCATACGCATGTTCCGGTATTGGGATATCGAACTGGTGCGCGAGATTCGATACCGCCGCGATGAGGAGTACGCCGACCATTTCAGAGCGCTCTTCGAGGAAGCCGTCACGTGCCGGCTGCGCAGCAACGGCCAAGTTGCCTCGCACCTGAGCGGCGGGCTCGATTCGTCGTCCGTCGTCGTCGTCGCGGCCGACCTCGCCCAGCGCGGCTGCGTCGGGCCGATCCAGGCGGTGTCGATTGTATTCCCTGACCGGGCGGAGACCGACGAAACGCCGTACATAAAGGATGTCGTGCGCGCCGCCGGCGTGGCATGGATCCGCGTCGAGGCGCCGACGTTCGACGTCGCCGCGTGCCGGGCATCGGTTGTCAGACGCCGCGACTTCCCCGACTTCCCCAACGACGTCGTCAGCGACGGAATTCGACGCGCCTTGGCCGAGCGGGGTGTTCGCGTCGCGCTGTCCGGGGAAGGGGGTGACCAAGGCCTGACCGGCAGCTTCTTCCACTACGCCGACCTGCTGCGGCGCGGCCGTTTCGTCGCAGCCATCAAGCGGTATGCTGACGTCGCACGGTCGAAGGGCATGGGCTGGAC
>JBOGJB010000328.1:0-3364 GCA_050745085.1 Vicinamibacterales bacterium | reverse complement strand
GGCCAGGGATCAGAGGCCAGGGATCAGGGGTCAGGGACCAGTAGCCAGTCTACCGGCCCCTGGCCTCTGGCCTCTGGCCTCCACGTTTAGGATCGCGAAAGAGGGAACCCCACATGACCATCTCCAGACGCAAGTTCGTGACGACCGTCGCCGCGACCGGCGCGGGCCTGACCATCGTGCCGCGGCACGTCCTGGGCCGCGGCTTCACGCCGCCGAGCGACCGGGTGAACATCGCCGGCGTCGGCGTGGGCGGCATGGGCCGGACCAACCTGTACAACATGGCGCCGGGCAACAACATCGTGGCGCTGTGCGACGTCGACTGGGACTACGCCGGCCGAGGATGGAGCAACCTCGAAGCCGACCTGAAGCGCGAACAGGCAAGCCTTCCGAGCAGGACGACGGAGCCGGCGCGCTCGCGCAGCCTCGAGCGGATCGAGGCGCTCAAGAAGCTGATCGCCGAAGACATCCCCAAGATGACGCGGTACAAGGACTACCGCGAGATGCTGGCGAAGCAGAAAGATATCGACGCCGTCCTGGTCGCCACACCGGACCACCTCCACGCCGTGGTTGCGTCGGCCGCGATGGATCTGGGCAAGCACGTCTACGTGCAGAAGCCGCTCTGCTGGTCCGTGCACGAGGCGCGCGCGCTCGCGCAGAAGGCGAAGGAGAAGAACGTCGTCACGCAGATGGGCAACCAGGGCCATTCGTGGGACGACGGCCGCAAGGCGGTCGAGTGGATCCAGTCGGGCGCGATCGGCGACGTGCGCGAGGTGCACATCTGGACGAACCGCCCGCTCGCGTTCTGGCCGCAGGGCATCCCGCGCCCAGAGCCGCAGCGCAACGTGAACGATCTTCGCTGGAACATGAACGGCGTGATGGCGCGGCTCGCGAACGCGATGGGGCTGTACTCGCCGCCCGACACGCTGGCGTGGGATCTCTTCCTCGGGCCCGCGCCGTTCGTCGAGTATCACCCGGTCTATCACCCCTTCAACTGGCGCGGCTGGGTGGACTGGGGGGTCGGCGCAATCGGCGACATGGGCGCGCACCTGATCGACCACTCGTTCTGGGCGCTCGACCTCGGCTTCCCCACGAGCGTCGAGACCGTCTCGACCCCGTTCAACAAGGCCTGCTACCCGATGGCGACGACGACCTACTACGAGTTCCCGGCGCGGGACAGCAAACCAGCGGTGAAGCTGACGTGGTACGACGGCGGAATGACGCCAGCCAAGCCCGAAGAGATCGGTGAAGAGAAGTTGAACGGCGAAGGCGGGGTGTTGTACGTCGGCGCGAAGGGCAAGCTGATGCACGAGACCTACGGTCTCAACCCGCGGCTGCTGCCGAAGTCGCTGCAGGATTCGACCGGCAACCCGCCGCAGAAGCTCCCGCGGATCACGACGAGTCACGAGCTGAACTGGACCGACGCGATCAAGGGCAAGGGTGAGGCCTCGACGCCGTTCTCGTACGCCGCGCGGCTCACCGAGGTCATGCTCCTGGGCGTCGTCGCGCTGCGCGCGGGGACCAAGATCTACTACGACGGCGCGAACATGCGGATCACGAACTCCACGCAAGCCAACGACTACCTGAAGCGGGAGTACAGGCAGGGCTGGACGCTGTAGCCAGGGTGCGCTGGGTGCACTGGGTGCCCTCGGTGCACTGAGGTGCGGTGCACCAGGTGCACCTTCCCGCCGTCGCCACCTCCGATTGCCGAATTGACGCGCACGAACAGGTCGAAATCGTGCCCGCTGTCGGCCGCATCAATCGGGTGCAGCGACGAAAAGGCCAGGACGCGTCCCGTGGAGTCGAGCGCCGGTGCGCCGCTCGACTCCATCCATGTCTCGTCCGGATCCATGCTCACGCAGGCCATCTCCCGCGTCTGCCGGTCGAACACGTACACGTCCCACACGAGGTTGACATCCGCGCGGGCCGCCGGGCAGCGCCCGGCGCAGACCAGATCTGACGCCTCCGACTGAAACGCGATGAAGCGGCCGTCGAACGAGATCGCCGGCTTGCCGCTCGCGCCGTTGGCGGAGCCCCCTTTTGCGCTGCGGCTGATGAGGACGGTCGACCCGGTCTGCATGTCGTACAGAAAGACGTCGGCCGCGCGGTTCTGATCGTCCGGCATGAGGTTGGTCGCGGTCGAGACGAACGCCACGTAGCGGCCGTCGCCGCTGATGGCCGGATGAAAGCTCGAGTGGTTCGGCAATCCGGACCTCGTCGTCACGCTCGCGCGCGTCGTGCGGCCGAGGCGGGTATCGCGGACATACGTCTGGAGGACACGGGTGCTGCTCGGTTCGCCATCGAGCGGCGCGGTCGACGCAAAGGTCACATATCGGCCGTCTGCGCTGACGCCGGGAGCGAAGCTCGTGCCGCCCGGCGGCTGAATGTCGCCGCCGCCGACGCTTGTCCGGCGCGTGATTCCGGTCGCGACATCGAAGACGTACACGTCCTCCCCGGCGCCGTTTGCGTCGGGACCCAGGACGAGGTTGGTCGCGTGGGAGGCGAAGAGGACGACTCGGCCGTCGGCGCTGATCGCCGGACTCCGGCTCCAGCCGTTCGGCGGCTCACCCGTCGCGCCGACGGTCACTGCTCTGGTCGTGCCGGTCGATCGATCCCGCAGGGCAACGTCGCGCCGCAGCAGCCGCCCGGTCCGGTCGTCGCTGGTCGCCACCGTCAGCTCGAACACGACGTAGCGCCCGTCGCCGCTGATGCGCGGGTGATCGCTTCCGGCGCCCGAGATCGAGTGGTCCGCCCGCATGCTCTCGATGGTGACGCGGCCGGCGGCACGATCGAGCACATAGATGTCAGAGCTCTCGTTGGTATCTGCCGGGATCAACCGGGCGTACGAAGCGAACGCCACGAAACGGCCGTCCGCGCTCACGGACGCCGACGGCGGGTCCGTCGGCGACGCGAGCGCGTTTCGCTGCGGCGCCGTCAGCAATTGATCGAGAGGTTCGAGAAGTTCCAGCGCGAGGATGCAGGGAGCCGCGAGGGCCGCGAGTGTGCGCATGCCGATCGCCGCCTCAGCCGCCCGGTCCGCGGACTTCCTGCGCAACTTTGACGCCGACGAGAATCGCCCGGTTCGTCTCGAACCGCTCGTGGTCGATTCGGTGGACTCCCGTTCCCGGAGCGGCAGCCTTCGAGGAGAGATCGACGCCGTCGAGCTGCTCGATGACGTGCTCGATCTCGTGAGCGATCAGCTCGACCTGCTCACGGAACCCTCTGATCTCGACCGCGGCCTGGACGCGGCCGTCGCGCATCGGGGACACCCGCGTCTCTGCCCGGCTGCCGGACAGTCCGAGCAAGGGACTGCTCGACACGACGACCGTCAACCTCGTGGCGCCTGCAATGCGCGCGCACTGTCGCC
>JBOGJB010000327.1:0-2488 GCA_050745085.1 Vicinamibacterales bacterium | reverse complement strand
CCGCGACATGGATCAGAACCGCGATCCCGACCAGGCCTGCCGAGAACCACAGAATCGCGCGGACGTTGACGTCGCTGTGTTCGTGGGCGACTCCGTGGCGATCAGTGGTGGCCATGCGCGAACACTTCCTCGAAGTACGGATCGTTGACCGGCAGCAGCCGCCGCCGCGTCAGCTCGCGCGTGAAAATCGCGAGCCACAGCCCGCCGAGCGCCAGCGGCAGCGTGACATCCAGCCAGTGGACGGGGAACCCGTGATGGCCCGGCCGCGGCGCAATCATCCAGAGCAGATCGACGAGCCGCATGACGAGCACGCCCGCCGCGATCGCCCCGAGCAGGGGCCGGTTCCGCTTGACGTCTCGTGACAGGAGCAGCAGGAACGGCAGCACGAAGGACCCAATGAGCACGAGGAGCGCGACCGCGCCCCACCCCCCGTGCAGCCGCTCGAGGTACCAGGGGATCTCCTCCGGCAGGTTCCCGGACCAGATGACCAGGAACTGCGAGAACGAGAAATACGCCCAGAGCATCACGAACGCGAACAGCAGCTTGCCGAGGTCGTGGAAATGCGACTGCTCGACGACGTCGGCGAGCGGCGCGTACTGCGAGGTGGCGGCCAGCGCCACGATCGCGAACGCCATCGCCGAGAGCGCCTGGGCGCCCATGAACAACACACCGAAGATGGTCGAGAACCAGTGCGGGTCGAGCGACATGACCCAGTCGACCGACGCGAACGTGATCGTCAGCCCGTAGGCCATCAGCCCGGGCGCGCTGATCTGCCGGAACTTCCGCTCGGAGCCGACCGGCTGGCGCCCGCCCGCATCCTGCTCGAGCGACCAGCGGTTGATGACGTAGACGAGCACGTTCCAGACGGCAAAGTAGAAGACCGCGCGGCCGATGAAAAACGGCACGTTCAGGTAGAGCTGCTTCGCCTGCAGGATTGAATCTCGAGCGACCACGTCAGGCCGCGCCCAGATGTAGAGCGCCGGGAGCCCGAAGAGCACCGGCACGAACGCGAGGGTCAGGAACGGGATCGTCCGGGAAGCCGCTTCGAGGTGACGGCGGATGACCAGGCCCCACGCGCCGCCGGTCAGGTGATGCAGCATGAGGATCGCAAGCGATCCCAGGGCGACGCCGAGGCAGAGCATGAACGCCACGAGATACGACCGGAAGAACTGCTCGGCGCCGGCGCCCGTCAGGATCGCGAGGCCGATCGAGATGCCGAGCAGCACAGCGCCGGTGATGGCGGCGTTCCGCTGGACGCGCGCGATGAGGTCTTCCGGGAGCGTCATCGCTTCGTGTCCGCCTCGCTGGCGTGCTGGCTGAGCTGCAGCGCGCGGATGTACGCGACGACCGCCCAGCGATCCTCCGGCCGGATCTGCGCGCGGTAGTCCGGCATCGCGCCGAACCCGTTCGTGACCACGTCATAGAAATGACCGGGCGGCGCCTCGCGGAGCCGGTCGATGTGAAATGACTGCGGCATGCGGTAGCCACGCTTCACGATCATGCCGTCGCCGGTACCGGCCCGGTCGTGGCACGGCGCGCAGTAGATGTCGTAGCGCTCCTGGCCGCGGTCCATCATCTCCCGCGTGATCGCGAACGGGAACGTCGTCGCCGGCTGCCCGTTCACCTTGCCCGTGTAGAGATGCTCGTCCTCGCGAAGCTGCCCGCGCGCGACCGTCCCCTCGACGAGCGGACGGGAAGCCTGGCCGTCGCGGAAGAACGTGCTTGCTTCGAGCGGCTCGTACTTCGGCTGGTCGTGCATGTCTTGACGGCATGCGCAGGCGAAGAACAACACCAGGCACCAGGCACGAGGGATTCGACAGGCTTTCTGCCAGCATTTCTTCATGCTCGCGGGGCCCCACCCCCGCTCGCGCTCGCTCGGCGGCGCGGCCTCCGGCCGCGCTCCCCTCCGGCGGGCCACCCCAACGCGGGTGCCGCGTTGGGGACCCCGGCGCCTCGCTTAGGCTCAGGGCTGTTGCGTGATGTTGATAAAACCTGGTCTGTCTCGCGCACGTCTCATCTGTAGTCCGCAGGAATAGCCCGCCCTGGGCTCGTCGCGCTCGGCCTCAAGCCGTGCGGCACTGTCGAAAAGGGGCGCCGTCGCCAAGTGGTAAGGCAGAGGTCTGCAAAACCTCCATCTCCGGTTCAAATCCGGACGGCGCCTCCAAATTTTCCGAAGGAATTTAGAGACTGATTTTCAGGCGGGGACCGCGATCGGGCTCCACTGTGCCCGGATTGTGCCCGACTTCGCCGCTTTGCGGCTTCGTCGAGGCAAGCCCATCACGGTTTGAGGCTGGCGGGATTGGCTGCAGGGTGTTGAGCTTCTTCGCGGCCTCGACAAGGTCGCATTCGCTCACGATGTTGTAGCGCTCGAACACCGAACGGGTCTTGTGCCCGGTCATCTGCATGGCCACGCGCTCGGGAACGCCGGCGCGCAGCGAGGTTTCGTACGGCGGTCCGTTTGCCCTTCACCTTCCGGTTCGAGCGGTTG